>CAXTUE010000209.1:0-7959 GCA_964247355.1 uncultured Ktedonobacteraceae bacterium
GGGCCTTGTGCGGGTCGAGAAGCGTTTCGTCGGCAAGACGCCCAACACGCTCCTGAGTTTGACCGAGCAAGGGCAAGAAGCGATTACAAGACACTGGCAATTGTTGGACAAATTGCGGCAGGGGACGCGCGAGATAGGGAGAGTGTAGGGATTAATGATGTTAGAAGTATGTTCAAGTAAGGTATAATAAATATATTTTATTCATTAGTTTAAAAGCTAAGAATAAGAAGGGCCGCAGATACGTGAGGCTGGCACTATCGAAGTAGGATACGGCATAGAGGGAGTATATGAATGCAGTATCAAGACCTCATCTATCGTATTCACGCACGCAAATCCATGTTTACGCGCTCCATTTCTGATGAGTGTGTAGAATCTATTTTGCGGAATGGCGAAGTGATAAAAGATTATCCAGCCGCATTTCCCTTTCCGTCGAAGTTGCTGTTCGGTCTCTGTACTGGACGCTCTATTCACGTTGTAGCAGCAGAAAACAAGAGTAAGGAGCAAGTGATCGTGATAACAGCTTATGAGCCAACACTCGACAAATGGGAACCAAATATGAAGATCAGGAGGAAACAATCATGAAGTGTGCTATCTGCCAATATGGAGAAACTGAACCTGGTACTACAATTGTTGCACTTACAAGAGACGAAACTACAATTGTTATTCGTGATGTACCTGCTCTCATCTGTACAGTTTGTGGCGAAGAATATGTCGACGCAGTAACAGGGAAACGGCTCTCTCAAATTGCAGAAGCCGCCGTAAACGAAGGGGTACAAGTGGATGTACGACGTTATAAAGCCGCATAAAGCTACAAGAAAAATGCTTATAATCTCTATTACTTAAGTTGAAGTTGTCGAAGCGGAAACCCTGGCATTTGACGAAGTGAAGGACACTCATAAAGGGAATGCTCCTCCCATATGATTTGTCGTATGGGAGGGGCATTCCCTTTATAGGTGCTCTTGTTTCCTCTATTCCAGAGGGGAAAATCTAGCGACGAGGAATGGCAGCATTGTCGCGCACAGGATGATGGCTCCGCCGATGAGCGTGATGAGGGTAGGGATGTCGCGAAGAAGGACGATGCCGAAGAGAATGCCCCAGACGGGTTCGAGGCTGGCAAAAATGCTGGCCGATTGCGCGGTGATCGAGCGCATGCTGGTAATGAAGAGGGTGTGGGCCAGGGCGGTACAAAGGACGCCTAGAATGAGCAGGATGAGTAGTTCATTGAGCGTCCAGGGTGCTGGCGATGGAGTGAGCACAAGGGCGGGTAAGAGCACAAGGGCGGCGATGCCGTCTTGGTACAGGCTAATGGTGAGGCTGGGATAGCTTCGTCCGAGCCAGCGATTGGCGACCGAGAGCAAGGCAAAGGTTGCGCCTGCGAGTAGGCCCCATGCGACACCGAGCGTTGTGGAGTTTTGTAGCGTAAAGGCTGGCACAAGCAGGTAGATACCTGGAAGGATAAGCAGGGCGGCGATAATTTGTATGCGGCTGGGACGTTGCTTGAGCAGCAAAGGCTCCAAAGCTGCTGTGAAAAGTGGGAAGCTTGAGAACGAGAGCAGGCCAATCGCGACATTCGAGACGTTGATAGACTGGAAAAAGGCGGTCCAATGTAGGGCTAGCAGAGCACCCTGCCCAATCAAGAGCAAGGCATCGCGACGTTGCTTCGGGCGTAGGGATACGCGTTGTAAAAGGCAAGCAACAAGCAAGACGATACCCGCAAAGACGACGCGCCCAAGCACAATAAGTGGCGCTGGTAAGACGCTCAACTTTCCAAGCACACCAGCAAGTCCGAAGAAGAGAACGGCAATATTCGCCTCGATACTACCTCTTACATGACTTATTTGCTTCTTAAACATTCAGACTCGCCTTTCATTCCAGTATTATTATGTTCGCAACATAATATAAATCACATTTTTTAGCACAAGTTTGATAGCAAAAAGATGTCCCTAGTATAGCAGATGGAGCCACAATATAAATTTGAGTATTAGAATATGTAAATTTAAAGCAAAATCTCCATCTTTACTAGAAAATGTTACCACATCTCAACCGTATTGCAACCCTCTTGCTCTTCCAATTCCACTTTATTTTGACTACACTTTAGAGGATATCCAATGATTGTAGAATGGATTCTTGCACTGATTAGAGGAAAGAGTCAGCGATCATGTACTTCGCGTTGTTCCTGGTGGAAACAGTATTTATACGGCACATAGGGAAATACTCCCTCTCGTATAAGAAAGGAACGTACAATGGCAAAAATGACACGACGCGCGATGTTGTGGGCAACCTCTGCTGGCGTTGCGGCGGCTACAGGCGTTGCAGCATTGGTCGCGGGACAGAAGACCGAGGGTGCGAAAGCTGCGGCTGCCACGACTGAGGTCGCGGTCAACAGTTCTGTCACTGCGTATATAGCGGACCCCAAAAGCGGCAAGATCAGCTTGCTGATTGGTGAGAAAGAGATTGTAGTCACCAATTCTGCTCTGGTACAACAAATTTTGAACGCTGTGCAATAGCTCAAATATGCAGTGCATATTTGAGACATTCTCAATTTAGTGCGAGGTAAACTCATGTCATCACATCGCGAGGCACCTGGGACATCCAAAGACCCCGTTGCCGACAATACAGATACGTATGCGTTTGTAAGCCCAGATAAGCCTGATACAGTTACTTTGATCAGCAATTATGTTCCGTTACAAGAGCCATCTGGTGGCCCAAATTTCTTTGAATTTGGCGATGATGTGCTTTATAAAATCAACATTGACAACGATGGCGATGGGAAGGCGAACCTTGTTTATGAATTCCGTTTCACGACAAAGACACGCAATCCCAACTCCTTCCTGTATAATACCGGTCAAATCACATCAATTGACAGTGCGAATTTCAATAGACCACAGTATTATTCGGTAAAAAAAGTAGACAAGAACGGTCACTCAACTGTGTTGGGAAGCGATCTGTCTTCTCCTCCCTGCAATATCGGCATCCGCTCCACACCTAACTACGAAGACCTTGCGGCAATGGGAGTTCATAAGCTTTCAAGCGGTGAGGTTGTTTTCGCGGGCCAACGGGCGGAAGGTTTCTATGTGGACCTCGGTGCAGTCTTTGATTTGCTAGCCCTGCGACCATTCCAGAACCTGCATCTTATTCCAACTCCTGCTTCGGCGGGCGTTAATAACACGCAGGGACTCAACGTTCACACCATCGCGATTCAGGTTCCTAAGAGGTTCCTGACAAAGGATGGATCCAATCCTACGGACCCAATGTCGCGCAACTCCGTGATTGGAGTCTGGGCCTCCGCACATCGCCGCAGAGCAATTGTGCGTGAGTACGATGGCTCAATCGACGAGAATGGACCGTGGGTACAGGTCTCGCGGCTTGCGGAACCATTGATTAACGAGGTCATTATTCCACTGGGCAAGAAGGACTACTGGAACTCGCAGTCACCTTACAACGATAAACAGTTTGTAGAGTACTATGCACATCCAGAGGTGTCAAAGCTGCTGCCAATTCTCTATCCGAATGTCTTCCCACATCTGGCGGCCTACACGAAGCCACGCGTGGACCTCGAAGCGATTCTGCTTACAGGTATCCCATCAGGCATCATCAAGGGTTTCCAGAACTACACTGGTCCAACTCCTGCTGATTTTCTGCGTTTGAATATGGCAATTCCGCCATCGGCAAAACCAAACATTCTCGGAGTCGTCGGAGGCGATCTGGCCGGCTTCCCGAATGGTCGTCGTGTATTCGACGATACAACGACGGTTGAGCTACGTGCATTGGCTGGACTTACCATTCCGTTGGTTGATCCTAGCTTCAAGCCGGATGCGGCTGCTGGTTTGATCGACCAGTTCAATCCGCCACAAATACCAGATGGCGTTCGTTATCGAGATTCCTTCCCGTATCTCGGAACTCCATTCGGCGGCTATCAAAGCATTCCACATCCAGTAGGGGCATAAACTGCCGCTTTTCCCACGAGAACTCGGTGGTTTCGGCTACCGGGTTCTTTGTTTTATGAAGAGGAGTTGTAACGCTCATGGTCGAGACATACGAGAAGCGGGTTCAAGAGGGTCACGTTGTACTGGATATCGGCGGGGATGTTGGGTCGCTCATCATTTATACAGGAGCACACCTGCTAGGCTACCAGATTGATGTAAGCTTAAAAGGAAACGCAAGCGCGAAGAGAATACATACCGATGTGCTGGAACGAAGAATTGCCGGTCGTCAGGTATTCGCAGCCGTCTTTGCCGAACTACCAGAAGGCGAGTATGTGACATGGAGCGATCCCGCCGAGACATTTACCATTACTGGTGGCAGTATCGCGGAACTGGATTGGTGTGATAGCGATATCTACGTACCTCCAGTTAGCTATGCAGAGGTCAAAGACCGCGACGCAGCACAACGGGCGTCCAGCATTTTGCCGCCGCGCTATCAAGGTGGGCAACAGGTAAGTTCGGCACCGATGGGTAGTGGGCCGATGCGCTATACGAAAAAGGGGCAGGTGGCGTGGGATGAGATGTGGACGAGTTTTTGTGACCTCGCACTGGCTGGTGGTCCGCCACATCGCGATACACTGCTGGAGCCAGTGCCGCCGGATGAGGTACGCGCTGACATGGCGAGCTATGAACGTGTGCAGGCAGAGATCGAGCGTGGGCTGCGCCTCGTGACTGGACTACCGATCGTACATAGCGAGCGACTGGGCTGGCTCGGTTTACAATGCAATAACGAAGAAATGGCTCTGTGGCTGTTACGCGCCATTATTGTAGAGAACGTATGTGTGCGGCGCGAAGGCGCAACACTTTTTCTGCCCGTTGGCCCAAACTTTGGCGTTGAGAAAGAGATTAAGAATGTGATTACGGTGGTCGCGAAGACACACCATTACTGGATGGAGCATATGGGGGGGTGAGAATCAATGTTGCACTTTAAATTTTAATGTTGGAAATATTTTACTCGACGATGTACTAGAGACCCTTATGGTCCCTAGTACATTTAATTTCCGTATTCCATCCACAAAGACATTCATAACTTATGATGCAGCAATTGATTACAGCCACAAGCGTACATAGTATGCAGATTTCCCTATACAATTGCTAGATGGGCAAAATATCACGTCTTAATCAACCATTAAGATAATAAGCTACTATTTTTTAACAACACGCAACTTTCGTAATCTACTTGGACGAAGTTTATTCCTGGCACGCTTAATAGCATTATCTGCTTGACCTTTCTGATCTTTCAAATGGACGACTTTAAGAGCCTCAATTCCTTGCATTGCAATAGTATCTTGCGGGGTCTGCATTAGTATCTCTTCCCAATGGCGATGCGCCTCTACAAAGTCATACAATGCGAAACATGCTAGCGCAAGAGCGTTACGTGCTTCCTTGTCATTTGGACACCAATAAACGACCGATGCAAACAAATCACGAGCTTGTTTCACTTGCCCTTGCCGTGCCACCTCAAGTCCTTGATTAAAAAGCTGTGCAGGATAAATAGAAAGTTTTTTGTACGTGCTTAATGGAGAGCCACATCGAATACACGCTTCAGCCACTATAGCATTCTCTGTACGACAGGTTGTAAGAGGACATATAAGCTGTTTCATCAAATTCTCTCTTTTGTAGGCAACACAAAACTATGTTGTTGCCTACAACTACTACAAAAAAGTTGAACTTGGAGTTACCATCTTGGATTACTTAAGTACGAACGGTCTTCCAACAATCCCTTGCCGTTATCATCGCTTTGAGAGCTTGTCCCAATAAGCAAAGTTTTGAGTTGGCTTATTTCAACTTGAGCGGCCCAACCTATTGAATTAGTGTACTCTACATCATCCTCAATATCTTCGAGTGCAGTTTCTAAACGCCGTCTCATCTGTTTTATCTTCTTGGTTATCTCTACATCAGAACAAGCCTGGTTCTCAAGAGTTGTAACTTCTTGAATAAGATAGCTGATAAAATCAGTTGCCTTTTGGGTATCAGTCCGTGTATCTCGTTCCTGATGCACTTTACGTATCAACATAAGCAAATGCTCTTGAATAGACGTTAACATTTCAATCGCATCGGTGTAAGAACCTTGGTCTTCGGTGGCAAAAGCATTTTCGCCTTCCGCTTGCTGAGTCTTTATCATTTGTGACATTTTTTTATAATCGTAGGGTTGGTCAAAGTCATCACTTATTTGAAAAGCGTTGCGATTAAGTGCAAGACATGATTCTACGAGAGCGTCAAACTCTTGTCTTGGTGGTTGAAGAGATGTAGAGTGCTTAGATAGTCCCGATACTAGCTCTAGCATCTCTTCATACTCATGTACAGCATGTTCATCGTCTTTATGATTAATCGCGCCCTCGTAGCTTCGCATAATACGACGATACTGATCTACTGCTTGAGATCTTTTTTCAGCAGGAAGTAAAGAAACATTTGTAGTAAATGTCTTTCTGAGTATTTGAACTTCTTCTGATGTGGGTAGTGCGCGAGGCAATGCTGGTATTATTTCTGCATTAAATTTGGCATCAAATAGCATACTTCCAATTTTGCCTTTGACAATCATGTTCATTAGCTTATCTATTTCAAACACAAGAGGGACTTCTGTACCCTTCGGTAAGGGCGTCTCAATATATACAATCATCTCCTTTATCATAGTTTCACCTTGATAAATAGGAATACGAATGTAGTCTGCGTCAGCACGATACACATAAGCATGATTATGATACCCTGGTAACAGAGTTCCTTCTTTGAATATTTCTTTTTTTTCCGAAACAAGATCGTCATGCTCGTTGACAACATCCATCTCAATTGCCTTCGCAAGCATAGCAGTGCCAGTAGAGCCACCTGTGGGACGTAATATTTCTTCGCTTTGACGTAGTGACCGCTCTATAATGGCAACAGATATTCCAAGCGAATCATACACTTCAAATATCAGAAGATTGTCAGCAGATGTCTGTAACGGAATTCGAGTGAAGCTAAAAGCACCATTTTCCTTTATGTCTTGCTCATCTTCATAGCCAATATGAGGAAGTTTGAGTTTAATTGTACCATTTGACAAGTTGATGCTGGAGACGAGAGGCTCCGCAGTTCCTCCAACATATGCATATTTTGTGTCTACAGCACTTATACCTCTAAAAGAAACTTGTACTGAATTTTCTGGATTATTAATTACTAAGCCACCCGTTGCCGCAGCTCGAATTGCTGCACCGAGCGCAACTATCGTATCTACCTTCTTATAAATTGGCTCTTTGCATTTAGCACGGGGTTCACGACTCGTCGGATCAGCACAAAATGTTTTTTGTATCAGTTCTCTAATCATAGGAATATGGGTCGAACCACCAGCAAGAATAATTTGGTCAACGTCTGCAAGAGTTATCCCTGCTTTTTTGTTGGCTTTCGCCAATGCTTCAAGGCAATATGGAATAGTTCGCTCAACATTTGATCTAATAAGGTGCTCGAATTCGCTTCGCTCAAAAGGCATTTCTATAAGAACACGTTCGCCTGCTTTATCTTGCAGTGTCGTTGAGTATATCATATGTTCATCAACGCTAGAAAGAGCTATTTTAGAACCTTCCGCAGTTGGTTTAAGAATAGCAAAACGTGTTTTATCCTCTTCGTTTTCGTAGTCAAGTGTTAGGTCATAACCTTCCTGAACAAGCCGCGTTACGATTTCGTCCACAAATAGAACATCAAAGTCATCACCACCTAGACGGTTATTGCCGCTTATACCCAGTACCTCAAATTCGCCCTCGGTACAGCGAACGATGGATACATCAAATGTTCCACCACCCAAGTCATAGACGAGAAATATTCCGTTTTGCGTGTTTGTTTCCCAACAATGATAACACGCCGCGGCGGTTGGCTCATGGAGTAATTCAAGAACTTGTAGTCCTGCCATCTCCGCTGCTTTCCGTGTTGCTTCTATCTGGGGTTGGTCAAAGTATGCAGGAACGGTTACAATAGCGCGATCTACGATATATTCTACTGAGTCCGTAGA
>CAXTUE010000210.1:0-7955 GCA_964247355.1 uncultured Ktedonobacteraceae bacterium
GACAGCACTTACAGCAGCAGGTATCGCGGGCGTTGCAGGCGCGGCATATGGAGCGTACTATGCCTTCACGCATCGCCCGCTTCCTAAGACAAAGGGCAAGCTTTCCTTGCAGGGCTTGCATGAACCCGTTGATGTCCTCACAGACAAGTATGGTGTGCCTCATATTTACGCGCACAACGAGGACGATCTGTATTTCGCGCAGGGCTATGTACATGCACAGGAACGCTTGTGGCAAATGGAGGTCAACCGGCGCGTTGGCTCAGGTCGCCTCTCCGAACTCTTTGGGCCTATCGCGGTAGAAACCGACCGTTTTTGTCGTCGCCTCGGCATGCATCGCTCTGCTGCTGAGGAGGTTACACGCCTCTCCGCGCATAACCGCCGCGTCCTTGACGCCTATGCACTGGGCGTCAATGCCTTCATCGAGAACAATTCGCACCGCCTTCCTGTTGAATTTACACTACTCGGCTTCAAACCAGCTCTGTGGAGTCCTGCCGATACTATTCAATGGTCGAAGATGATGGGGTGGAACCTCGGCGGCAACTGGGAAACAGAGCTTATTCGCGCTCGTATTATTGCGAAAATTGGTCTCGAACGGGCCGCACAGCTAGAATCAGGCTATGATGCTCAACATCCACTCATCGTTCCCTCCGGCATAGCCTATTCGGGCGTCAATCTTGGCCTATTGGAACAATATGAGCAACTCAAAGAGCTGAGCGGGTTCGGCATGCTCGGCGGCAGCAACAACTGGGTTGTGGACGGCACGATGACCGCAACGGGCAAGCCTATTCTCTGCAACGATCCGCACCTTGGACAGGCCGCTCCCTCTATCTGGTACGAATGTCATCTCGTCGCGGGCGATATTGACGTAGTTGGCGCAAGCTTCCCCGGTGCTCCCGGCGTCGTCATTGGACACAACCAGCATATCGCATGGGGCGTCACCAACGCGGTTTCCGATGTGCAAGACCTATACATAGAGAAACTCCATCCCCAGAATCCGCATCAATATGAGTTCATGGGTCAGTGGGAGAATGCAAAGGTTGTACGTGAAGAGATTCGCGTAAAAGGCCAAAAAGAGCCGCTCGTGGAAGAGGTGCTCATCACACGTCACGGTCCTATACTTACCAATGTGCCACAACCCGGTGATGGAACAAGCCAGAATGGAACTGTAAAAGATTTGCCACTAGCGTTACGCTGGGTCGGGCTAGAGCAGTGTAACATTCTGTCCTCAATTCTAAGAATCAATCATGCCGCCAATTGGCAAGAGTTTCGCGAGGCCCTGCGCGAATGGGATGTACCAGCACAGAACGTGATTTACGCGGACAAAGAAGGCAACATAGGCTATGTCATGGCCGGTGCGATTCCGATTCGAGCGAAGGCACAGGCATTGCTGCCCTCGCCAGGATGGACGGGCGAATACGAGTGGACCGGACTCATTCCATTCGATGAATTGCCACAGAGCTACAATCCAGAGCAGCATTTCATTGTCACCGCCAATAACCGCGTTGTAGACGACAATTACCCATACTACATCACCAACGAATGGCTTAATGGCTATCGCGCCCAGCGCATCACATATCTGCTGAGGCAAAAGCACAAGCTTACACCAAAGGATATGGCAACCATTCAGGCAGATCAGTACTCGTTGCCAGCCGTTGAAATAGTGCCCCACATCCTGAATATTGCTCCAACAACGGCATTAGAGAAACGTGCACAAGGCATGCTGCGTGATTGGGACCTCGTACTCGCGCCAAAGAGTGCGGGTGCTGCGATCTACACAACCTTCTTGAGACGTTTAGAATTTCTCGTGCTTGGTGCCGCGCTTGGCGATGAGGAAACGCTGTTGCAAGCCTATCAGGGTAAGGGAACGAATATTCTTGCCTCCGCTAATGGCTATGCCAGTCGCAGCAAACCACTGCTCATTCGGATGCTCAAGGTACAGGACGATACATGGTTTGCGGCATCAGTCATTGCCAATGGTCCTTCGACCTGGAAAGAGGCTCTCAGTCGCGCATTCACCGCTACAGTGGAAGAGTTGCACGAGACCTTCGGCGACGATATAACGCGCTGGCAATACGGTGCTATACACACGATGACCTACAACCACACGCTGGGCAGCGTCAAACTCCTGGCCCCGCTTTTCAACCGGGGACCATTTCCAGTCGGCGGCGATATTGATACTGTCAACATGGGCGCATCGCTACCAAACGAGCCAAAGACGGTCACTACAGTCCCTTCCTACCGGCAAATCGTGACCCTTGCGGATATGAGCAACTCACTTTCTGGACATGCACCCGGACAATCAGGACATCCCGTAAGCAAGCACTATGACGATTTTATTGACATGTGGCTCCATGTCGATCATCATCCGATGCTTGTAGAGCATGACAAAATAGAAGCCAATACACAGGGCATACTACACATGGTTCCGAAAACATCGTAGGTTCTTGATGAGAGCAAAGCTTTACAATTTCAAGAGGTGTTTTTCATAGAATGCAGGTATACTGCCTGTAAAGGAAACTTTTTGCTCTTTTATTCATGTCCTTTTCAGCTTCTTGCTGTATTCTCTTCTTGTAAACTTACGCGAAATTGTATAGAAATGTCTTACCATCTTCTAGTGGAGCCATGATGCAAAAATATATAGGTTCGGTTGCAATACGGCAGTGGGCACTCTTGCCACTACGTCTCTTTCTCGGCGTCACCTTTATCTATGCGGGCATTCAGAAAATTACGGACCCGCAGTTCTTCCAAACATCTGCACCGGGCTACATCGGGCGCCAAATCGCACGATTCGCGATTGGCTCCCCTATTCATGGCCTGCTCGTATCACTGGCCGAGCCACATGCGAAATTCTTTGGCCTCATAATCATTTTCGGAGAAATCGCGATTGGCCTCGGCACACTCTTCGGGTTTCTCTTTAGACCAGCCACATTCTTTGGCGCTCTGCTTAGCGTACTGTTTTTTCTCTCGGCCTCCTGGCATGTCTACCCATATTTTTATGGCGCGGATATCGTCTTCACGTTCGCGTGGCTTACGCTGATGCTTAACGGCCCAATTGGAACAGGTCTACCATCTCTCGACGAGTTATTATATCTGCGTCTTCTACAGGCTACTCCCATACGCTACCAGCCACGCATAGCTCCATTGCTAAGCATTGTCTTGGGCACAGCAGGCAGGCGGGAATCCGCTCTGACAACTCCTGCTCCTGTATCCTCAGCATCACAACAGCAAGTGCGGGGACAGCAAAGCAGCTATAAACTTCTTATGCAACAGAGAGCAACGCAGCAGACAACAAGACGCACCTTTTTATGGGGTGCATTAACTGGCGGTGCCGCAACACTGGGCATTTTTGCCATGAGTTACGCACTGCGCATTTTCAGTAGTAATTCCGATGACACAACGGCAACTGGCACAGGTAGTGGTGGAACAGGAACAACTGCAGCACCTACTGGTACAGCAACAGGAAGTACTCAGGCGGGGGGTCGGATTGCACAAGTGAGCGCAGTTCCTCAAAATAGTGCGATATCATTCACAATTCCATCATCTGGCGATCCAGGTGTTCTCGTTCATTTGAATAATGGACAATTCGTCGCCTACGATGCACTATGCACACATGCTGGTTGTCAAGTAGACTATGACTCAAACAGTCAGCTACTGCAATGTCCCTGTCACGGCGCAGCCTTCGATCCCGCCAAAAACGCCGAGGTTGTTAGCCCACCGGCCCCATCTCCCCTCACACCTGTAAAAATCAGTGTAGATAGCGCAACAGGTGCTATCACTATAGCATCATAAAAAATATTGCTCAAAGCGGTGCTTTGAGCAATATTTTTTATGACAATCCTACATCTTGACAGACTCTTTGCGAGCAGCTATACTGAATATAGCAAATAGTTATGTGAGGGAGAGTATGAATTTAGCGGAGAAGATGAAACATCTACGGGCCGTTGAGGGAGAGTTGCGCGGATTGAACCGGCCTATGACTCAGGTTGAGATAGTTAAAGCGATGCAAGAAGAACTGGGTGTCAAGGTAAGTCAGGCATATCTCTCTCAGTTGGAGCGCAGCAAACGCTTGCATCTCACAGCGTCTAGTCGCGATGTCTTATCACGCTTTTTCAAAGTCCATCCAGGCTATCTTATCAGTGATCCACCAGACTATAGCACTGATCTTGTAACAGATATGGAGTCAGAGAGTGACAGGCTAGGGACATGGCTTGCGGCAAGTGCGCAGGAATGGCATGCAGAGCCAGATGTGCAATTTCTGCTCCAGCAGTTAGCTGATACCGAAGACCCACGCCGTTACCTGAAGCTCTTTAGCAAACTGATGAACTTGTCTATAGACGAACTCGAAGCAATTGTCGAGGCAGTGACAACCGTAGGTACCGATATCGACTAATCCATATTGTAATTTTTCTTACTTGATGCGTCTATGTATGAAGACAAGCGTTCTTAATCAACAGAAGCATTGATGCTCATGTTTTTGCGGCTAAAGGAGCAAACCTATGCCAATCGCAACTGACCCGCTTTCACTCGTATTCATTGCCTGTTTCCTTTTCGGGCTACTCTTTCTGGTAGCGACCACGCTTATGGGAAGCCTCGGACATGGAGCACATACAGTTCATGCCATTCATGGAGGGACACACGTAGGTCATATCGGTGGAGGGCATTCCACGCATGTTGTTTCTACGCATTCCACAGTAGCCAAAGGACCGCTAGCGAAGACGCACAGTGCTACACCTAGCAAATTCTCCGTGTCTACGTACGCCAACCCTACTTCTGTTGCCCTATTCGCGCTTGGCTTTGGCTTCTTTGGCTATATCTTTCATGATACTGCCGGTTTCATACTACCACTCACTATCATCTTTGCTGTCGTTGGCGGTTTGGTTATCGCCGCACTGCTACTCGCGCTCCTCAGTCGAGTCTTTGGCGACAGCGAAGGTGCGACAATCCAGGATGTTTCGGACCGCACAGGCTTGCTAGGAAAGGTCAGCACAACGATTCAGGAACATGGCATTGGTGAGGTGCTCTACGTCTCCCCCGGTGGCATGCGCAAAAGCGTTCCGGCCCGCAGTATAGATGGACAACGGCTAGAGCGTGACGCAGAGGTTGTAATCGTGAACTACCAGCGTGGCGTTGCCGAAGTAGATACCTGGGATCACTTCGTTAATTCGGATGCTACCGAAAATGATTTCTCTTCTCCCTCGTCGAACGAAACCGACATCGCCGCACTACAAGCCTTACTTGAACAATCAGAGGAAAAGAATAGCCAATTTGTTATGCGAAAAGATACTCAAAAGGAGTAAATTAGTATGGACCCTCTTCTATTAACTGGTATTGGTGTCGTTGTACTTATTATCGTGATCCTGATGTTATTCCGTATCGGAGGCAGCCTGTTACGAAAAGTTGGCCCGAACCAGGCCCTCATCGTGTATGGACAGGGTGGAACAAAGGTCATCACCGGTGGTGCTCAGTTCGTCATTCCGTTGTACCAGCGTGCCCAGGAATTTCCACTTGAGCTGATGTCCTTTGACGTAGCTCCTCCACAAGACCTCTATACCTCGCAGGGTGTAGCGGTTAACGTTGAGGCAGTCACACAGATTAAGGTTCGTTCCGATGAGCAAAGCATCAAAACGGCGGCTGAACAATTCTTGAGCAAACCACAAGAAGACCGAGAGAATCTGATTCGTCTCGTCATGGAAGGTCACTTGCGCGGCATCGTTGGTCAGCTCACGGTTGAAGACCTTGTGAAAGACCCGGAGAATGTGGGCGGCAAGATGCTCAAAACCGTTACACCGGACATGGATAAAATGGGGCTAGAGGTCATTTCGTTCACAATCAAAGATGTGCGCGACCGAAACGACTACATCGCCAATATGGGTCGCCCGCAGATCGTTGAGAACCGTAAACGTGCTGATATCGCCGCCGCCATTGCCGCGCGTGATACACAAATTCAACAGGCAAATGCCTCTCGTGAGGCTGCTGTAGCGAAGTCTTCGGCTGATCAAGAGCGCGTGAAGGCCGAAACGGAGTCACTAGCACTGCAAGCCGCCTCGCAGCGTAACCTCTCGCTGAAAAAAGCTGAGTTCGATGGCGAGGTCAAACGTCAACAGGCCGCCGCCGACAAAGCCTATGACATTCAGGCCAACGTCTCGCAGCAGCAGGTTATCGCCGAAGCCATCAAGGTGACAGAGGTTGAGAAGATCGCCCAGATTAGAGTGCAACAAGCCGAAATTCAACGCCGCGAATTTGAGCTACAAGCCACGGTGCAGAAGGCGGCTGAGGCCGAGCGTCGTCGCGTAGAAACCGTTGCGGAAGCCGAGCGACAGCGCATCACACTAGAGGCGCAAGGTCAAGCTGATGCATCAAGGGCACGTGGCATTGGTGAAGCGGAAGCAAACCGCGCCAGAGGTCTTGCCGAAGCTGAAATTGTCCGTGCCAGAGGTCTCGCCGAAGCTGAAGTTATTCGCGCTAAAGGCGAAGCGGAAGCCGACGCCATGAAGGTCAAAGCAGCAGCGTTCCACGAATACAATCAGGCGGCTGTCCTGGACAAGCTCCTCACAAATATGCCAGAGATTGTGCGAGCTATTGCTGAGCCACTGAGCAAGGTTGACAAGGTCACAATCGTTTCTACTGGAAATGGGTCTGATGGAAGCGGCATTGGTGCAAGTCGCTTGACAGGCGACGTTGTAAACATGGTTGCGCAGGTACCTGCCCTCTTTGAACTCCTGAGTGGTACACGCATCGGCGACCTGATGAACAACATTCCCGCACTGTCAAATCTTGAGAATCAGAATGGCGCAAATGGCAACGGCACCAAAAGCGTTCATGTCAATGGCAAAGTAAGTACAGTTGACGTAACATCGCTTGATAACAAGTAATGAGAGCAGAGGCTGCATCATTTGTATGCAGTCGCTCGTATCTTTTGGTAGATGTACGAAACGCCCATGTATGTCGTACAGTACCAATAAGGCAAACAAGCCTTCATCTGGTATCGCTATGATGCCAGGTGAAGCTTGTTATTATAAGGTCGGGAGTGCCTCATGAATTTGTTGGAACGTGTACTTACGTTACTTCGCGCAAATCTTACTACCGTGGTTGAGAAATCGGAAGACCCGGAAAAAGTTTTGCGCCAACTACAAACTGATATGCGCAATCAACTTGTGCAAGTCAAGACACAGGTCGCTACTGCTATCGCAGAGGGCCACAAGTTGCAGAAGCGCAGCAAGGAGCGGATGGTCGAGGCCGAACAATGGATGAAAAAGGCAGAGCAAGCAATTCAACAGGGCAATGATGACGCAGCACGTTCCGCACTCACCCGCCACAATGACATCACCAAACAGGCTCAGAGATATTTGCAGCAACAAAAAGAGCAAGAGCAACTCGTCACAACAATGCGCGGTGCTCTGCGTCAACTCGAAGCCAAAATAGCCGAGGTCGATACAACTATTGATCTTCTTGCGGCTCGTAAACGCAATGCGCTGCTACAGCAACGCGTCTTCGATGCGCTCAATAAAACGGGGAATATGAACGATAACGAGCGCACAGCAAAAGCACAAGACGCGGTAATAGAAGCAGAGGCTCGTGCCCGTGCTCTAGCAGATTTGCACAAACGCAAACTCGACACACAGTTAGAGCAGCTTTCAGAGGAACAAATCGTCGAGCAACAACTGCACGACCTCAAACGCCGCAGTCATGCATCTCAAGAGCCGCATCTGTTGACGGAGAACTCGGATTTGCAAACCGCTTCTCTCCTCACGCCACAACCGAATATGAAGACACCTGCCAAAAAACGGCTTAGCGAACAGAACGACCATGTTACAGAGCCAAACCCACAAAAAGACGGAAATATGGAACGTCTAAAAAGATTGATTGAGATAGAACAAACGAATGAGTGAGGCCAGAGCACGCGCAAGGGGCATTCCCCTAGCGCGGGGGCGGGGGGGTTTTTAACGTTTTTAAAC
>CAXTUE010000211.1:0-211 GCA_964247355.1 uncultured Ktedonobacteraceae bacterium
GGCGATAGTACTAAGCATACTCGGTACTATCGCCTTCTCGTGTCATCAGTCTCATGCTCTACCACATTATTGCTTTCTGAAAAGAATAAGTATACTATAGACATATCTTGTACGCTTGCGCGGAAAGGACGTGCGCGCTCATGCCCAGTCTCTTTGTACGTTGTCTGCTTTTTGTCAGTTCCTACTTTCCGCTTACCCTGATATTCGGTAT
>CAXTUE010000211.1:221-1948 GCA_964247355.1 uncultured Ktedonobacteraceae bacterium
AAAACATGTGCTCCTGGCCATTATCATCCTGCTCATTGGCTTGTCCGGCTTAGTAATCTTACTCTTGTATTTTTACCTCATCGCTCCGCGAAGAGCAAAATTCCATGAGACAGTTACTGAACTAGATCGACACGATGGCGATGTATTGAGTTATGTGACGAGCTACCTCGTACCATTTGTAAGCCTGGATTTAACTGGAACACAACTATGGGCGTTAATAGTATTTCTTGCCGTTTTATTGATTATCTACGTCAATTCCAATATGATCTATATCAATCCAATGCTCAATATTCTTGGCTATCATCTCTACGAGGTGAAGATCGCCAAAAGCGAAACATCGTTCTATCTGCTCACGCGTCAACGCGTCGGACTTCGTAGCGTCATCCATGTCGCACGGATTGGCGATACCACATTCTTACAAGTATAGTGAAGGAGTACAAAGCTGCATGATTGCTTCCTATGTCTCCCTGTTTGAAGATATTCTCTCTCTTGACTTCAGTCAGTCTACAAGTGACGTGCATGTGTGTTTGGCCTCGCCTGTGCAGCAAGGAGACGAAATGCTGGCATTTCGTCGTATGAACCTTTCGAGCAAACTCGCTACTAAATTTCGGAAAGAGCTTCAGAATTTTCTGACAGACTTTAATAAAACTTGGGTTGGTGGCGGTCGAGTACTTTACTCGTATAGAGGAGATAGTAGACCACAAGAGCATGAAGTTGAACATCTCAATGCTAATGCTCAAAGCTATCAGTTTATGAAGCAGCAAATAGCACCATTGCAAGCATATCAAGATTTCCTTTTCTTTGAGGAGCATGACAAGGCGTTTATCAAAAATATCCGCTTTTACGTGCTTGTCGTCAAGCCACTGAGCAATGCACAAGAAACGATTTTCTTCTACCGTTTTTATACACGCCGACAACTTCTCAAGCAGTCGCGCTTCATCGGTGCCGTCTTTCGCGACACGAACGAGTACGATCTTGTCGAGGAACCAGCACTACTCTTTGACGATACTGTCGATTGCATCAGTCGAGGTGACGATTTTTTTATTCTCAAAAAGGAGAACTTCCACTCGCTTTTCCACTTTTTGGAAGAGGTCGAAAAGGCGGTTAGCGTAGCACTTACGACGATTCAGACACAGCTCGTGCAGGGAAAAATGCCCATCGAAGGCTATGAGACCTTTGCACTTGATTGTAAGAAGCATCGAGTGAAGATGAATATGGTGCATGCCATTGCTCAAAAGCCATATCTCAAAGACCTCACGCCAGCGCGCATGCAACCGGTCGTGAAGCGTCTGGGCAAAGCTGTTTTGGGCGATGCCTTCATCACGACCTTTGAGCAGGAACAGAAACTGCTCTATGACACGAAATACCCGTGGGCTTTGCTGAAACTGCTTAATGATAGTTATTTATGGTCCGATATGACCGCTCTTGGCTACGACGTAAGCGATAAGCGCGAACTGTAATACTACATAGATACCTTGTAGGGACTCGATGTTGGTGTTTCACAAACTATCCCAGAGATTGTAGGGACCGCATTCATCACGTCCGTCGCCGATGTCAGAGACCAAAGACGGACGTGATAGATCGGTCCCTACAGTCTCCACAATCTTTCATGAAACCGCAGTATCGCGTCATTCGTGGCAGTCGAATTGCTGGCAGAACGTGATAAATCGGTCCCTACAAACAACATTGTTTCTATGAATCTGTTAGAGCACAAACAGACACTTTGT
>CAXTUE010000211.1:1958-7938 GCA_964247355.1 uncultured Ktedonobacteraceae bacterium
TAGGGGTTCGTTCGTATACCATGCAATAGACTACTTTTCCAGAGGAGGATTTCTTATGTATTGCGCGCGATGCGGCGCATATAATCAAGATGGCGCCCACTTCTGTCAGAATTGCGGCAATCAGTTACAGGCTCCTGGTGCAGTCCTACAACAGCCACCTATTGATCCATATCAAATCTATACACAAGAAGAGCCTTCTGTACGTCCTAGAGCGCGTAGCGGACGCTCTGTAAAGCCACGAGACCCCTACCAGGACCAGATCAAACAACTGAAACTACAAATTAAGCAAATGAAATTGTATCTGAAGCAGGTGAATACACACATGTCTGCAACGCGTGCACAGTATAATCAAACTTCGGCTTTTGTGCCGGAGGGCATTCTTAAGCGCGGCTACAAGTGGTTCGAGGATATGCGTTTGCTAGGACCGCAACAGCAAAAGCAACAGTTGCAACAGCAGATTCTTCAGCTAGAGCAACAATTGCTTGGCCTGGAGCAGGCACAGACGCAGTGGAAGATGATGAATCAAAGCTAAGCAGAACCTACTGCGCTTGCACTGCAAGCGCAGTAGGTTCTGCTTAGCGTGCGAGGGGAAGAGTCATACCCTGTAGCGTCTGTTGCATAAGGAATCGAGTCACTGCCTGTATATCGTTTGTCTCTTTATAAATGGCAATTTGACGATCCGCTCCCGTACCACGAGGGTCTTCCAGGAGGGAACGAAGGTAGTTGATCTCGCGCCTGCTACCGAGGTCATCGACGACATCCTCTACAAAATCGAGCAGTTCTTCGATGGATTCACGTGCGCTAAGACGACGCTCCTGTATAAAATCGACAAATTCTGCGTCTAGCCCATAGCGCATTGCCCGCCATTTATTCTCCTCAATAAAGTGCCGTGGCAAGACATGCGTCGTCATATTGTGCGTATACAGCCAGTGTAGCTTTGCGACTAGTGCTTGACACAAAGCGACAATACCCAGTGTATCGTCAATTGTCGCAGGCATATCGCAGATACGAAACTCGATGGTATTGAAGAATGCATGAGGCCGCACATCCCACCAGATGCGTTTCCCATTATCAATGCAGCCCGTACGGATCAAGCGTTCGACGTACAAATCAAAGTCGTTCATGGATGAAAAGATGTCGGGAACACCGGAGCGAGGAAAACGCTTCCATACAACTGAGCGGTAGGACTTTGTACCGGAGAAGCGATTAGCCCAGAAGGGAGAGTTTGACGAAATGGCGAGTAAGTGCGGAAGCCATGCGCGTACTTGATTCATCAAAGGCACAGTGACTGTGCGATCCTCTATACCTACGTGCACATGTAATCCGAAGATGAGAATTGAGCGGCCCACATCCTGGTATTCCTCTTCAAGCAGTTCATAGCGGTCGTTGCGCGTCCTCGCCTGGTCTTTCCAGTGGGCCATTGGGTGAGTTCCTGCACTTATCAGCGCAATTCCCTCTTCATCAACGAGATGGGCTAGTGTGGAACGGAGACGTTGTACCTCTCGGCGTACATCATGCATCGTTGGACAAACATCCGTCACCAGTTCAACGGTAGACTGGAGCATCTCCGCTTTAATGCTTTCACCAAGAAGTGGTGTACCTTTCTCCAGGATTGTGTGAATGTGCGAGGCCAGTTGAGCTGTCTGTTTGTCCACCATCTGAAATTCTTCTTCGACTCCGAGCGTAAAACGCGGTTTCATGCAGGGCACCTCTTTTTAATAGAATAGCTTGAAATAGAAGCTAACACACAATTCGCGCTATCAATTACATATTACGAAGTCAGGGACTTATAGCGTACACAAGTCTCAACCGTTCTGTCAAGTAGGGGAAAGCCAAACTTCGGAGTCTTTTGAACACCTTTTCTTATTGTCTTAAAAGGTTTGTAACCACTGTTGCACTTCGGCCATCTTGCTATGCTTCATCGCAGTAAGCTCCGCAAGGCAAATCTCTCCCTGAATGCGTGCTGCAACAATATCGCCAGACGCTGCACTGACTTTCGCAAGGTCTAGCTGAAGTAGTAATCTCAATTCGTGTGCTTCTGCCGGTACGTGCTTTAATGCTTCGTGAAAGCTGTATTTAGCTCGTTCAAAAGCGTGTTGCCGAAGATACATTTCTCCTCTTACCTGCAAGATGTTGCTCAGAAGCCAATGTTGTTCGAGCTTGTGTGCGAGTGTAAGAGCTTCAGAGAAATATATTTCAGCTTGTACGTAGTTCTCCCGTAGCCCCGCTATCCATGCTAGATTACCAAGCAGACGACTTATACCGTGGCGATGACCAAGTTCTTGTGCCAACATCAATGCCTCTCGGAAGTAGACCTCCGCCTGCGTATACTCTTGTAACTCTCCAGCAACCCAACCCAGATTATTAAGCAACAGGCTTACACGCTCTCGATAGCCAATGTCTCGTGCCAGCATTAAGCCCTCCTGGAAATACTGGTCCGCTCGCGTAAAGTCTTCCTGTGCTGCGACCAATGTTCCTAGTTTCGCCAGCAGGTCGCTTATACGCTTCTGATTTCCTTGTAAGCGAGCTATCTCTAACCCTTCTTGAAAATACACCTCCGCTCCTACTTGATTTCCCTGCTGGACTACTATAGAGCCGAGCATATCCAGCAAGCTACTCACATGCTCTTGCGCCTTCGACTGACGTGCCAATGTAAGACCCTTTTGTAGGTATGCAATTGCTTGTGTATAATTTCCAAGCTTCTCTGCCACTTTGCCCTGATTCAGCAATATCACAATACAATACTCAATAGCGGACGGAAGCAAATCACTTATAATGCTCGCTTGCTGGAGCAGCTTTTCCGCAATTGTATACATGCCCTGCAATTGTAGAGATGGTACAAAGGCCAGTACTCCTTGCAGAAACTCCTCATATAGACCTCGCTCAGATGCAAAGTGCAAGGCAGCTAAAATGTTCGGAACTTCCTGCTCTAGCATCGAATACGTATTCTCTTGCTGCCTTATGAAGGAGACGAAGTAGTTCACCATCCGTTGATATGCATATTCCTCACGCTGTTCCATACGTGCATAGTCCGCGATTGTCTGATGCAACGTATAACGCCCTGGCCTCTCACTTTCCAATAAGCCTGCGTCGCTAAGCGCATCAAGTGCTTCAGCAGGTAGTGCAGTTACCGCTAGTGCTGCAGCTTCTGAAAACGAGTTTGGTTTTGCGGGGAAGACGGAAAGAGCAAATAATGTAGCACATGCTTGCTCATCAAGCTGCTGCACACTTACCGAGATCGTAGCAAGCAATGACTTGGGCGTAGCCGCAGGCAGGTGAGGTGGACGTTCTGAAAGTACAGAAGACTCTTGGAGATGTAAGCGTACTTCGGCTTTGTGTAAGTGCTCGATGGCTGCGTTTAAACGCCGCTGCTGACTCCCTTGTGCATGAATACGAAGATAGCGTCCCATCAGTTGTAAAGCGAGAGGAAGACCTCCGGCAAGAGAGACAAGCTTGCGTGTAGCATTGCGTTCATGTCCAAGCTGCGAGGCAAGAGTAGTTAAGAGTTGCTCGCTTGCCTGCTCATTTAGCTCAGGTACCTGGATGATCTCGTGTGATGAGATGGAAAGCGCAAGTGCGGGAAAGCGTGTTGTTACCAGATGAACACAGTTTTTTCCACCAATAGTGAGGCTTAGAGCATCCTCGACCGACCATACATCGTCCAGCACAAGTAACATCCGACGAGACCCGATCACTTCACGTAGAGCCACTGCCCAACTATCAATGCTCGTTAGCGTCGCTAATGTTGCAGGCGAAAGACCAAGAAGAACACTCCAGCGATGAAGTAGTGCAGCAATATTCGGCTTAGGACCGAGACTCGCCCAAAGTATTCCACTGGAAAAGTTTTCTTGCATCTCAATATCATGGGCAAGCGATGCTACCAGCGTTGTTTTTCCAACTCCTGGAAGACCACTTAGGGCAACTATCGCTGCATTTTTTTCCTGCTTCAATCGCTGCTTCATCGTCAAGAGCAGTGTATCACGTCCAATTAAGCCTGTCCCTGCGGCATAATGAAGAGGAATTATTGCATCATAGGGTATAAGCATTGATGTGGAAGTGGAAGAGTCTATGGGAGAAATGTTTTCTCCCTGCTGTTGGCCTTTTTCACTCTCTTCTTGTACCAAACCAAGTGCCTCTGCATTTTGGCCAAAAAGAGCACAGAGCTGTTCGCGGAAATATGGATAAGGAAATGAAACGCCACATTCCCAACGACTGATGTTCTTTGCCGTGGTTCCAATTTCTTGTGCTAACCTTGCTTGTGACCAACCCCGCCGCTCTCGTTCTTTACGCAGAAGATGGTTTGCTTTCATTCTTTATTTCCTTCTAAATTCGCTAGATTATCTCTTCTTAAATGATGTATAGTTGTCCTCTAGTTGGGGAGAAAAAGCCTTGAACTACAGTATTAATCATGCTAGTCTTAAAACAGATAAGCGGCGTACATATTTTAGTAAGATTGTTTCGTCTCTTATCAAAAATATATGTGTTTAATCACGAACAAAGGAGATTTTTTTTGCTATGGACCAGCGTAAACGTAAGGAATACCTTCTTCCTTTGAGTTGTCTTCTTGCAAGTGCCGTACTTAGCGTAGCAGTAGCACTTCTGGCGTTCGCACCAGCACATGCGGCAAAACCATCAGCAGCTCTTTCCGTAAGGTTCACCAGCCCAGCTCCTGGTAGCAAGATTACAACAGGTAGCACCTTTACAGTGCAAACAAGTAGTAACGTTGTTAGAGTTGATTATTCGATCATTGTCTCTGGTGCGGATAGTGGAACAGAGTTTTACCTGGGTAGTTCTACTACTCGTCCGTTTACCTTTACTTGGACAAGCTATGCGGGTGCATTGTATGGAGGGGGCGACCTACAAGCACGTGCCTCTGACGCGCAGGGCAACTCCGTAACGACGAGAGTGTCGCCAACAATTACAGGAACACTGAACGGTCCCTTGCCACAAGCGAGAAACGCGGTAGACCTGCTGCCAGCGAGTCTAGCAACAACGCTTGTTGGAGCGGTCGTGACGCCACAAGGTCGCGTGAAATTTGTCGGTGAGGTTGGTTCTTATGCAGTATGGTCGATTGATGCGCCAGTCTCTGGATCGTATCAAGTCGTCTTCCGTAGCGCACAGCGAAAAGCAGCATCGACAGCAGTCTCGGTAAATGGAACTATTGTTAATCCTTCAGTGCCATTCCAAGCAATTCCACCAACAGTTCCACTGTTCGATACAGTTGCTAATACCACAACTCTTACCATTTCCTCAACACAGGCAACATTGAAAAAAGGAACGAACCTCATCCGCCTTACTACCTTTAACGTAGGAACGCCTGAGGTTGATTCACTTTCCATTTCACAGCCCGCCTCGTAGTTTGTACTGCAACACAAAGACATCATCTCGAACTTCGGGGTGATGTCTTTATATTGGAGGCAAACCAAAGGCATAGGGAAGCAGGTCAGTAATTGTAAAATTACGCTCAATACCATCTATGTATAACGAAGCGGAAGGCGCAAGGTCGACAATCCATTGACGGCAAGCACCACAAGGAGTTCGTTCGTGCGCTGGCGCATCGGGAGCTACATCTAAACATGTTACCGCGATGTCCGTGATCTCCGTATCGCCCTGTGAAAGGGCCGTTGCAAATGCCGAACGTTCGGCGCACAGCGTAAGCCCATAGCTCGATATCTCGATATTGACGCCAGTGTATACCTTGCCATTCGCGACAAGAGCCGCTCCAACGCGAAAATGTGAATAGGGACAATGCGCATTTAAGGCCGCTTTCCGTGCCAGAGCCAGCAATTCCTTCCGATCCATAAAACTGTATACCTTTCCTGTAGGGACTGGTGTATCTCGTCCTTCTGACAACCAAGAAGCCAGGAGGACGGGATAATAGGGTTTCACAACCTCTCCTGCATACCATAGGGACCGCATTCATCGCGTCCGTCTCTGGCCTCTCACCCCGGCAAACGGACGGAATGAATGCGGTCCCTAC
>CAXTUE010000212.1:0-7930 GCA_964247355.1 uncultured Ktedonobacteraceae bacterium
ACATTGCTTTTTAAGACGACGGACGTGATGAATGCTGTCCCTACCACATCCATAGTACTTACCAGATGCACCACTCATGGTGAAAGGGATTCTGTATATACTACTTGAGGAAGTCTAGCAAGGCTTTGTTGATTTCTTCGGCGTGGGTCCAGGGGATGCCGTGTGAGCCGTCTTTTAGTATTACTAGCTGGCTGCCTTGAATTGCTTGATGGAGACGCTGGCCTGTGACGGTGAGCGGTAGGATGCGGTCGTCGTCGCCGTGGATGATGAGGGAGGGTACGGTGATTTTGGGCAGGTCCTTGCGGAAGTCGGTCAGCCATGTGGATACACAGGCGGCGGTGCCGATGGGGGAGGCACTTACGCCGAGGTTCCAGTTGGCACGAACAACCTCTTCGCTGACTTGTTTGCCGAGGGTAACGTCGAGGTTGTAGAAGCCCTTGAAGAACTCGGTCATGTAGGCTGGACGGTCTGCCGCGATGCTCTGGATAATGCCATCAAAGACACTCTTGTCTACACCTTCAGGGTTGTCGTTTGTCTTTAGCAGAAACGGTGGAATTGGTGCGATGAAGACAGCTTGCTTCACGCGATCAGTTCCGTAGGTGCCGATGTAGTGCGCTACTTCTCCTGTACCCATTGAATGACCGACGAGGGTGGCATCGCGTAGGTCGAGTTGCTGCATGAGCGTATTGAGATCGGCTGCGAAGGTGTCATAGTCGTAGCCGACGGCTGGCTGACTAGATTTACCGAAGCCCCTGCGGTCGTATGTGATGGTCCGGTATCCCGCCTGGAGCAGTGCTGAAACTTGCTTTTCCCAGGCAACACCGCTTAGAGGAAAGCCATGAATGAGTACGACAGGGCGACCTGAGCCGTGGTCCTCGTAGTAGAGATCAATCGGAGTAGAGTTCTCTTTGCCGACGTTAATGTACGCCATGAATATCTCCTTCTTGTGTTGTACGACTTGGTTGCGGAGTTTTAATTCGTTTACGCCCTCGTGTGGTATTGCGAGCCGAACAAGGGCGTTGTACCGAACAGGGCGTAATGATGTTTCACAAACGGGTACCGTAGGGACGGCATTCATCACGTCCGTTTGTCGATGTGAGAGACCAAAGACGGACGTGATGAATGCTGTCCCTACGGTTTCCACGTTATTTCATAAAACATGTTAGAGTGAGAGACAAGACGGACGTGATGAATGCCGTCCCTACGGTTTCCACGTTATTTCATGAACACGCATAATTAAGCCCTTACAAGAAATATGATACACTTACATTATTGATATGTCCAATATATAGAATGTATTGTTAGTATAAAGCATCTAAGCTGTTTTTCTTTACGTATTGCTATGATTATTTTCAATAGTTTCTGCTTTGAGTATAATAGATTTTGGGAGCACATGTTTCAAAGACGTGGTAGCAAAGGCAAATGGTTGAAAGATTGAAACGCTGCGATGTCTTCTAAAGAGGAAGTTGGGGGAGGAAGTTAGGTGGTGAGAGTGAAGGACAAGCAATATCGTGTGTGTGTGGTCGGGCCGGGGAAGAAGTTTCTGAGTGGGATCAGTTATTATACGCTGCACTTAGCGAATGCACTCACGCAGTCGAATAGAGTATCGGTGATACTGATGCGCCAACTGCTGCCGAAGATGTTCTATCCAGGCAGAAAACGGGTAGGTGCGAATTTGACACAACTGAAATATGAGCAATGCGTGAGTGTGTTTGACGGCATAGATTGGTACTGGCTGCCAAGCATGTTTCGCTCTCTGCTATTTCTTGTGAAGGAGCAGCCAGACGAAATTGTTTTTCAGTGGTGGACCGGAACGGTGTTGCACTCCTACCTGTTGCTGGCACTGGTAGCGCGCTTATTGAAAGCGCATGTGGTAGTTGAGTTTCATGAGGTGCTTGATACTGGCGAGGCAAGACTGCCGCTAGTGCAGGCGTATGTGCGTCTGATTGCGCCTGTACTGGTGCGTATGGCGCACGGCTTCGTTATTCATTCTGAGTTTGATCGAGAATTATTGAGGAAACATTATAATTTAGAGAAGCGTCCGATAGCACTGATTCCTCATGGGCCATATGCTCAGTATGCAGAGACGAGTAGTACCGCAGATGTTGCCCATAAAGAGCGGTCATGTTATAACCTGCTGTTCTTTGGAGTTATTCGACCGTACAAAGGGCTGGAGGATTTAATCGAGGCTTTCGATACGTTGCCGCCAGAGGTGGTTGCCTCATATAGACTTACTGTTGTCGGGGAGACATGGGAGGGATGGGAGACGCCTGAGCAGCTTATAGCGCAAAGCCAGTACCGGAATCGCATCACGTTTGTCAATCGTTACGTCTCCGATGCTGAAGTTGCGCAATTTTTTGAGGATGCCGATGCAGTAGTTTTGCCCTATCACAGGTCATCGACAAGCGGTCCATTACATATCGCGATGAGCTATGGTTTGCCGGTGTTAGTAACAAACGTGGGTGGCCTAACGGAGGCCGTGAAGCATTATGAAGGCGCGCTGGTGATAGAGCCAGAGGATGTGGAAGCTTTGCAAGAGGCTTTACTGCGAGTGATAGATTTGTGTGGGAGGCGGTATAGCAATCCGCGTTCGTGGGAGTATACGAATACCGCTTATCAGGCATTGTTTCAAGCTTTGGGCGTTGCTTCGTCTTCTGTGCAACCTGTACCAGGACAGCCTGTGCCGGAGTTGTCGATTGCACAGGAGAGTGGAATACAACAATTTCCATAGGTGTTCGTGTAGAACGAAAATTGTTTTTGATCGAACTAGGGCGTCCGCAAGGGGAACGCTCCTCTCAATAGACGATATGACATTGCAGTTCGCCCCTATCATGCTCCAAACGTCTCTGCTTACCTTGTTCACATGGGCACAAATTTGGCAACTATTCTCTTGACACGCATCTTCCCTACTGCTAGTATTAACGCGATCTCTATGCTTGTCTGGCTCTGGTGGAAGATAGAGATGGACTTATTTAATGAGCAAGAACTTTGTTGTAAAATAGTGATTAGAAAGATTTTGTGAAGCAGTTCATGCTCTTTCTATGAAGTACATCGCAGCAAATCCAGAAAAAGTATTTTATTCTACATTGCAGGAAGAGAACAAGCGCGTTTTTATTTTCTATGTAACGAGAAGAAAGAGCGATAAATGGACGCGATACTTACAGGGCCATTTGGTCCAACGCAACTGAGTCCAGGTGTCACCGTACTTGGTCGTACACAAGATAACCAGATTGTTGTGAGCGATGGAAAAGCATCATCACATCATGCAGAAATTCGTTCTACAGGGCAAGAATATATAGTCACCGATCTCGGCAGTACCAACGGCACCTATGTAAACGATCAACTCATAGATCGTGCTCAGCCGCGCATTCTGCACTCCGGCGACCGAATTCGTATTGGCGATACATCATACACATTTGAAATACGTAATGCCCAACAGCCGGGCATGGGTATGTATGCCGGGCAAGGGTCGAATCCGAATTTCGCTCCCACTCAGATGGCACAACCACAATATCCAGGGACAGCATACGGCGGCAATTCGGGCGCACAAAACTTCGCGCCAACGCAACCCGCCGCCGATTTTCAGCAAGGCGGATTTCAGCAGTATCCGGCACAGCAAAGTAGCTTTACTCCACCACCACCAGGAGTCTCCTCATTTAATCAATATAATCAACAAGCACCGGCCTCTGCTTACTCACCACCACCTCCGCCACAGTATAATCCTGGGCAACCATATGGTGTCGTTCCTGGTACCTATCCAGCACCGGGAGCGGGTGTGCCGGGCTATGGAATGCCCCCAACGGCACCCACTCCCAGGAAAGGGGGGGGATTACGCACAATCTTACTGATTGGCCTGGCTCTCATCGTCATTTTAGGTGCCCTTGCCACATTTTTTGTTGTGCGCAATAATCAAATCGCTACCGCTAATGCCTCCGCAACCGCGACAGCATCCACTGGATTAACCGCAACAGCGCATACCAGTGCTACGTCCGTTGCGGTTGCACAGGCCACAGGTACCGCGATAGTCAATGCGACAGCGACGGCGGGCGCGGGCGGAACGGCCCAGGACGGAGCATATGCAACTGGAAATGTTGCTCTGGATGACCCTATGAAGGATAACACAGGTGGGCACCAATGGGAGGAGAGTTCGTTTTGTAGTTTCACGAATCAAGTCTATGAGGCCAAAGAGTCTCATCAGAACACCTTTGTAACATGCTTTGCACAGGGGACCAACTACAGCAACTTCTCTTACCGTGTGCTGATGACCGTTGTGAATGGCGACTGTAGCGGCCTTGCGTTCCGTGGTGATCCTAACAGCAACAAGCAATATTACTTTGAAGTGTGCCCGGCTGGTACATATGCCCTTCTGCTGTACGATGGCACAACCGACAAATACCTTATCCGACCCACCACTAGCCCAGCTATCAAGACCGGTGTAGGCAAGATCAATATTGTAGCCGTGACCGCGAATAAAGATACCATTCAGTTGTACTCGAACGCAACATTGCTCAACACCGCACAGGATGCGACACTTACCAGTGGCAGCATTGGTGTCGTCTCTGTCAACCACAGCAGTAGTGGCACAGATGCAATCTTCGCTGGCGCGAAGGTATGGTCAATATAGAGAGAAAAACAACTTCCATCGTTGCGAGCAACGATGGAAGCTGTTTTTCTCTCGCATACGTAGTGAGGAGAGATATGGTACAGTTTATGCAGTTTCCTACGGATCGTGAACAAGTTATTCGTAGTGGCAATACCAGTGTTGGTATTATTCCCGAACTCAGCCTTGTTTCACAGTTTCAAGTAGGAGCGTGGGAGGTTCTCTATCGGCCAGCCGAGACCGGCAATGTCAAGCGTTGGGGACTTCCATTGATGATTCCAAACTTTTCACGTCTCAAGGACGGTATTTTTCAAGAAAAAGGGACAACACTCCCCATTCATGGCTTCGGACGTAACCTGCCGTGGACACTGGTAGATACTACCGACACCAGCATCAGCATTCAATTGACCAGTAGCGACGCTACACGTCATGATTATCCCTACGAATTCACCTTTACTATAGAGGTTTCGGTAAGCGAGGAAACGCTGCTGTACACACTCACAATGGAAAACCGTAGCGACGAAAGTATGCCCATCGCCCCCGGCTTCCATCCCTACTTCACTGTCGCACAGGAAGAGAAGCCGCACATGGTTGTGGATACCATTCCCGGCTTCGAGGTCGCGAACTACGCATGGGATGTCAAACCGCCCGATAATCCCTTTACTTTTCCACATAGTATCACCGTTCAAGTTCCCCAGCACGGCACCCTCACCATTGCGGAACTACCCGACGAGGACGTCTACAAGCTCAAAAATATCCAGGTCTGGTCGGAACCTGCCGAAAAGCCCGACCACAACTTCGTCTGCTTCGAGCCAATCGTCACCAGCGAGGATGGTTTGAACCGTCCTGCCGATAGATTAAATATCGAGCCGCATGGGAAGCAGAGAATTATTCTGCAATTGACCGCAAAGCCACTTGCGTAACACAATGCACAACACATTCATGAAACACTAAGCGTTTCATGAATGTGTTGTGCATTGTGTTAAATTTCTTCGCCAAAACAGCAACGAGTTTCTATGCTAAAGCGTATATTTACTAAGACGAAAAAGAGCCTCCCTTACCCGAAAGAGTAAAGCTACGCCTCTTTTTCTTTAAGAGTAAAAAACGTAAGAACTTCAAGCTACAAACGGTACGAGCATAGCAAGAAAAACTTCAAAGATACATCTAGCTATATCGTATAGCGTAAGCTATAATAGAGGTATAGAATTATGCCCCACTTTCCCTTTTGCATGTGTTATTCAGGGATCATGCATGTCGGAGGCGCAGAAAG
The DNA here is from genome assembly GCA_964247355.1 of uncultured Ktedonobacteraceae bacterium. Classification (GTDB taxonomy): domain Bacteria; phylum Chloroflexota; class Ktedonobacteria; order Ktedonobacterales; family Ktedonobacteraceae; genus JBBQVS01. The sequence continues at coordinate 5,871 of CAXTUE010000212.1, forward strand.
CAGGTAATACCAATGGACAGACAGCCGGCTAACATGCACTGGCTACAAAATAATAATGAGCGACCATCACGTAGGCCAGTGGACCCAACTGGTCGCCCGACACCGAATGGACAGACAACGCCCCCGAAACGCGGTTCCAGTTTGAATCGCTGGTTACTCGTGCTTGTGGCGGTCATGGTCGCGGTATATCTTTACAGCTACTTCAATTTCAACGGCAATAGTAACACGCCAACGCGTACAGAGCTTTCGTACAGCGATTTTTACGCACAGATCGATAGCAAGAATATCAAGTCTGCAACCATTATTGGGCAGACCGAGATTCAGGGCGAATTGAACACGTCCGTAGGCGGTCACACCACTTACCATGTAGTGCAACTTCCCAATGGTGATACCGAGCTCGCGAACCGGCTTATCGCAAGTGGAGCAAAGGTGTCGTATCAACCGCCGCCGGACAACTCGTTCTGGCTGAACGTCCTCATCACGGTTCTACCGTGGGTAGCATTCTTTGGCTTGCTTCTCTTCTTTAGTCGTAGAGCGGCACAGGGACAGCAGGGCATCTTTAGCTTTGGCAAGAGCCGTGCTAAGCTCATTCTTGAGGATCGGCCAAGCACCACATTTGCTGATGTCGCAGGTGTCGATGAGTCGAAGTACGAACTGCAAGAAGTGGTTGAGTTTCTCAAAACGCCAGCCAAGTTCCAACGCCTCGGTGGTAAAATTCCGCGTGGCGTGTTGCTTGTAGGCCCTCCGGGAACTGGTAAAACACTGTTGGCCCGTGCTGTAGCGGGTGAGGCTGGCGTTCCCTTCTTCTCGATGAGCGGTTCTGAATTCGTTGAGGTCCTGGTTGGCGTTGGCGCGAGCCGCGTCCGTGACCTGTTCGATCAGGCCAAGAAAGCGTCACCAAGTATCATCTTTATCGACGAAATCGACGCCGTTGGTCGGCAGCGCGGCTCAAGCATCAACACAAACGATGAGCGAGAGCAGACGTTGAACCAACTGCTTGTCGAGATGGACGGTTTTGATAATCGTCAAGCTGTTGTAGTTATTGCAGCCACCAACCGGCCCGATGGACTTGACCAAGCACTATTACGCCCAGGACGCTTTGACCGTCGCGTCACCGTTGATCGTCCCGACTGGAATGGTCGTCTTGCCATCCTGAAAATTCACTCACGCACGGTACCACTGGCACCCGATGTCGACCTTGTGGCACTCGCACGAGGCACTACTGGCATGGTTGGTGCCGACCTCGCGAATCTTGTGAATGAGGCCGCACTACTGGCAGCACGTCGTAACCTTGATCGTGTGACACAAAACTGTTTCAACGATGCGCTTGACAAGATTCTGCTTGGTGCGGAACGTCCACTCGTGCTGAGCGACGAAGACTTGAATGTCACGGCATATCACGAGGGTGGACACGCGCTAACAGGTCTGCTTTCAGAGGGCGCGGACCCCGTAACGAAGGTCACGATTGTGCCACGTGGACAGGCACTCGGCGTCACGATGTATACGCCGCTTGACGACCGCTACAACTACTCGAAAGACTATCTGCTCACCCAGATTGTCACAGCCCTTGGCGGTCGAGCAGCCGAGCAAGTCGTGTTTGGCAGAATTACAACGGGCGCGGAGAACGACCTACAACGAGTGACCGCAATCGCACGTCAGATGGTGACGCGCTGGGGTATGAGTGAACGCATGGGTACGGTTTCGTTCAGCGAACGCCAGAGTCCCTTTGCTGGTGGAGGCGATACAGGCGCACCCACCAACTATAGCGAGGAGACGGCGGAATTGATCGACGAGGAAGTGGACCGCATTGTACGTAGCAGTTATGCGAAATCGGTCGACATTCTGACAGCACATCGCGCAACACTCGACCGTATCGCGGAGGAACTGCGTCGTCACGAGACGATTGACGCGAAGCAAATGCGCAACATCCTGGAGGAGACGGGCGTACAAATCGCCTCAACGCAATCTATGCCCATTCCAGGTGCGCCGCCACAACGTGTTGTGCCTACTCCTCCCACGACACCTGTATCATCATATCAACCGCCAGTAGTGGAATAACA
>CAXTUE010000213.1:0-7644 GCA_964247355.1 uncultured Ktedonobacteraceae bacterium
CATCTCACCGCGCCTCACCGATTGGAGAATCGCACTTGCCACATTGCTTCCGTTTCTGCTCGGTCTGCTTAGCTTAATAAGTGGTCTACCGCAAGCATGGCTCGTTTTTGCGCTCCACGGTATCGCGGGCCTCTGGCTTCTGTTACTACTGTGGGGAAAGCTACGGCGTGTCTGGCCCCGGCTCGTATCTCCTCGACGTTGGGACCGTCGTACTGTCTTTGGTGTATTAGCACTGCTCTTTGTTTCGCTAGCACTCGGTTCTGGTATCTGGTGGGTGGGCGGAGGCGAATTATACTTCGTAGGCTTTAATCTTCTGAACTGGCATATTATACTCGGTTTCATCCTCACAGCGGCAGTCGCGTTTCACTTGCTTGCTCGCTTCAAATGGCTACGCAAACGTGACATTGTTGGCAGAAGGCGTATGCTCTATTTCGGAACATTACTGCTCGGTGGGAGTCTGCTCTGGCCCGCTCAGCAAGCTGCTGAACGTACACTCAAACTATCCGGTGCGGAACGCCGCTTTACAGGTTCAAGGGAAAGCGGCAGTTATGCCGGAAACGCCTTCCCCACCTCAAGCTGGGTAGCCGACTCACCTCGCCCACTTGATAAAGCGACATGGCAATTAGCAATTGGAGGAGCGGTAAGCAATCCGCGCACAGTGTCTTATGCTGAACTCGTCTCAGCAAATGACGAGTTGGAGGCAACGTTAGATTGTACTGGCGGCTTTTACAGTACTCAGCGTTGGAAAGGAATACGTATCGGGCGTCTGCTTAATGATGCTGGCGTCAACAAAGATGCTCGCTACGTAAGTTTTGTTTCTGTGACAGGCTATCGTTGGAGTCTCCCACTCGATGAAGCCAAAGGAGCACTATTAGCGACGCATACCGGTGAAGAAATACTTTCACATGAGCATGGTTTCCCACTGCGGTTAGTTGCTCCTGGTAGACGCGGCTTCGAGTGGGTCAAGTGGATTATGCGTGTAGATGTGCTGACGGAACCTGACCTAGGGGAAACGATCAGTATTTTCACAAGTAGTTTTGGCGATAAGGGACGCGGAGAATAAAAAAGAATCCCCTATAGCATAGTGCTCACGAATAGGGTAAAATAGAGACGGTAAATAGGGGTAACACAATGGAGTGTTCGGGAAGGCTTTCTCGCATACAGTGGAGTATGCCAGGGAAGATTTTGGTGGACAGACAACTGTACATGCCTTGCATGTATCTCTCATAAGTAAGACAAGGGGGGCCTATGGCGATGCGTAACGAGACGCTTGCCGGCTTGACGCGCACAAACTCCTGGAAATGCACTATAAAATGGCACTTCTACGCCGCTTTGAAGAGAAGAGTGCCGAGGAATATACACGCGGCAAAATTGGCGGCTTCATGCACCTGTACATTGGGCAAGAGGCAATTGGCGTCGGCAGCATCGCCACGCTCCGCCCCGACGACAAAATTCTGTGTAGCTATCGTGAACATGGACATGCCATTGTCAAAGGTATGGACCCGCGCGCGGTTATGGCTGAACTGTTCGGCAAGATCACCGGCTGCAGCAAAGGCAAGGGCGGCTCCATGCACATGTGGAGCAACGAGCTAGGCATTTACGGCGGCAATGGTATTGTCGCGGCCCAGATGCCAATCGCGGCAGGAGTCGCCTTTGCCGCGCAATATCAAGGGCAAGACATGGTAACGATGTGCTTCTTCGGCGATGGTGCTGTTGACGAAGGCGCATTCCACGAAGCGATGAATCTTGCAGCACTCTGGAAACTACCCGTTGTGTATATCTGCGAGAATAATCAATACTCGATGGGCATGGCCGTTGAAAAAGCATGGGCTATTAGCGACCTGCTACCTCGCGCCGCCGCCTACGGTATTCCAGGTGCACAGGTTGATGGCATGGATGTGCTTGCCGTATACGAGGCGGCACAGGCCGCCGTTGAGTACGCACGGAGCGGCAAGGGTCCAACGCTTCTCGAAATCAAAACCTATCGCTTCCGTGGTCACTCGATGACCGATCCGGCCTACTACCGCACACGCGAAGAAGAGCACAACTGGCGCACGACCCGCGATCCCATTGGCATCTTCGAGAAGACGTTACTTGAGAATGGCATCGCGACACAGGTTGAGTTCGACGCCAACGACGAAAAGGCGACGCAGGCTTCAGAAGATGCCGCCGAGTTCGCCGAAAATAGTGCTGACCCATCGCTGGAAGAATTGTACAAGGACATCCTGGTCGATAACTCCACCGCCGTCACACACAGGCAGAAATAACGAACAAACGCTCGTTCAGGAAGCTTGCCTGAAGAGAAGAAAGAATTGAAGAACTATGCGTACGATAACGTATCGTGATGCGCTTCGTGAAGCTATCCGTGAGGAAATGCAGCGCGACGAGCGCGTATTTATCCTGGGTGAAGATATCGCTGGCTATGGTGGTACCTATGCCGTCACTAAAGGCTTATTTGAAGAATTCGGCGAGAAGCGCGTACGCGACACGCCACTCGCGGAAGAGGTCATCACAGGTCTCGCCATCGGTGCCGCTCTCAATGGGTTGCGTCCCATTCTCGAACTGATGACGATCAATTTCAGCTTGCTTGCCAGCGATATGCTCATCAACAACGCCGCCAAGTTCCGCTATATGTTCGGGGGACAGCCATCGCTACCTTTTGTCGTGCGTATGCCCGGTGGTGGTGGCGCGCAACGCGGCGCGCAACACTCGCAGATGCTTGAAACCTTCTACGCCCACATTCCTGGCTTGAAGGTCGTCATGCCCGCCACGCCGTATGACGCCAAGGGCATGCTTAAAGCGGCGGTGCGCGATCCCGACCCGGTGCTCTTCATCGAGCATGAGTTGCTTTACAATGTTAAAGGCGAGGTGCCGGACGAAGGTGTTGAATATACGGTGCCGATAAACGAGGCCGAGATTAAACGTGCTGGTCGAGATGTGACCATCATCACCTTCTCGCGCATGTTCCATATCGTCATGCAAGCCGCCGAGGACCTGGCAAAAGAGGGCCGCGAGGCCGAGTTGCTCGATCTACGTAGCATTCGCCCCATCGACATCGACTTGATCGTTGACTCTGTGAAAAAGACCAATCGCGTCGTCATCGCCGAAGAGGGCTGGAAATACTATGGTACCGGACAGGGCTTAGCCGCGCTCATCTACGAGCATGCCTTTGACTACATGGACGCGCCCATTCAGCACGTCACGGGTGCGGATGTGCCAATGCCCTACTCGAAGGTCCTGGAACGTGCCGCGCTCCCCAAGAAGTCCGACGTGATTGATGCCGTTAAAGCAATCGTACCAGCAGCAGTTGCACACAGGTAAGAAAAGATGAAAACAGTAGAAATGCCCAAGATGGGCGACACAATGGAAGAGGGCAAAATCCTGCGCTGGCTCAAACAAGTAGGCGAGCCAGTCAAAAAGGGCGAACCCCTCGCGGAAATCGAGACCGATAAGGTCAATATCGAGGTTGAGTCATTCGCAAGTGGTGTCCTGCGCAAAATTCTTGTGCCAGAGGGCGCATCAGCCGCTATCGGTGCAAGTATCGCGCTTGTTGGCACAGCAGACGAAGCAATTCCAGGTGAAGAGAGCAGTTCCACGCCTCCCGTAGCGAACGTAGGTGTTGAGAAAGCAACTGAGGCACCAAAATCTGTACCCATTGACGGCAGCTATGCAGTAAAAGAGTTATCAGCCTCCGTCGTTGGAAACGGGCAAACGCAGGTAGTCCATCATGAAGATGCGGCACAAACAGCAGAGCGTGGGCGCGTCTTCATCTCACCTCTTGCGCGTCGTCTTGCCGAAGAACATAATCTCGATTATACGAAAATTCAGGGAACGGGGCCGAATGGGCGCATCATCAAGATGGATGTTGCATCTGCCATCACTACTCCCGCCGTAGCCTCACCCGTCGCGCCACAAACACAGTCGACACCCTTACAGCCAGTTGCAGAAACATATGTCGCACCACAAGCACAGCCAGAGGTGCTCACGTCAGCAGCCGTTGCAGCAAGTACAGGTGATGTTGTAGAGATTCCCCTGACAGCTATGCGACGTACAATTGCCAAACGCCTCTCGCAGAGTATGCAGACCGCGCCACACTTTTATGTCACAACCGTTATCGACACGGGCAAGTTGGCGGAGTTGCGCAAGCAAATCAACGAGTTCGCGGCAAAAGATACAACACCAATCAAGGTCAGCTTCAATGACCTGATCGTTAAAGCCGTAGCTCGCACACTGGTTCGCATGCCAGAGATGAATGTCTCGTTCGCCGAGGACCGCCTGTTGCAGAAAAAGCAGGTCAATGTCGGTGTCGCGGTGGCTCTGGAACAGGGACTGATTGTGCCAGTGGTACGCAATGCGGACCAGCGCGGCATGATCGACCTTGCGCGCGAAACACGACGGTTAGCGGAAGCGGCTCGTCAGGGCAAGCTACGGCCAGAGGATTTCAGTGGTGGCACCTTCACGGTCAGCAATCTTGGTATGTTCGATGTCGATAGTTTCACCGCCGTCATCAATCCACCTGAGTCCGCCATTCTTGCCGTTGGCTCCATCACACCGACGCCCGTTGTCGTCGATGGACAGGTGGTGGTGCGCGACCGCATGAAGGTGACGCTCTCTTCCGACCATCGTGCGATAGATGGTGCCATTGCTGCTCGCTTCTTACAAGAGGTCAAGCGCTTGCTGGAAGAGCCGTTTGGACTACTGGTGTAAGCTATGCCAGAAGATTTTATGGTAACGCGAGTCATATCCGGCGTCACACTTGTACTGCTGCGAGGCAATATCGTAGAGGTACAGGCAGACGCCATAGTCAACGCCGCGAACTCGGCACTCGCGGGCGGAGGTGGCGTTGATGGCGCGATTCATCGAGCTGGCGGACCAACAATTATGCAAGAATGCAGACAATATGATGGATGCCCGACAGGGAGCGCGGTCCCAACAACGGCTGGTCGTCTCAAGGCACAGTACGTCTTTCATGCCGTTGGACCAATCTATTCGGGTCGCTCCGAAGATGCTCGTCTGCTCGCCAGCGCGTATCAGACATGTCTCAAGCTCGCCGAGGAACGAAAGCTCAAGAGTATTGCCTTCCCCTCGATTAGCACAGGCGTGTATGGCTATCCATTAGATGAAGCTGCCCCGATTGCATTGAAAACAGTAATCGAGCATATACAGCAGCCAACGAGCTTGCAGCAGGTTATGTTCGTCCTGTTCGGAGACGACTCGTATGCAGCGTATAAAAAAGCACTGGCACAATTGGCTTCATAGGATAGAGTAAATGACAAATGATCTTAAATCGACAGAAGAAATTGCCCTGATGCGTAAGGCTGGTCTGGTAGTCTGGCAAGCTCATCAGGCGGCAGCAGAATTGGTGAAACCAGGAGTAACGACACGCGAAATTAACGCGGCAGTCGAAAGAGTGATTGCAGATAACCATGCCGAGCCGCTCTTCAAAGGCGTTCCTGGTTCAAAGTCGCCGTTTCCTGCCGCCACCTGCATTTCTGTGAATGAGCAGATTGTACACGGCATTCCTGGCGAGCGTCGTTTGCAAGAGGGCGACATCGTGAGTATCGACATTGGTAGTCGACTGAACGGTTGGTGTGGTGATGCCGCCGTGACACGTCCCGTGGGACATATTGATGCGAAGAAGCAAAAGCTATTGGACGTGACGGAAACGTATTTGCGTCGCGCGATAGAACTCATTCCACAGCGTCGCAAATGGAGCCAGATCGCTAAAGAGCTTGAGGCATACGTCAAACGCTCCGGCTTCTCGGTCGTCGAAGGACTCGTGGGACATAGTATTGGACGCGAATTGTGGGGACCTGTGCAGGTACCGAACTACTACACCCGTCAATACGAGCTATACGGCGATTTTGAATTGGTGCCGGGCGTGGTCATAGCCGTTGAGCCAATGCTTAACGCAGGCATCAAGAATTATAAGATGCTCGCCGACGGCTGGACAATTGTCACCCAGGATAACCAACCAAGCGCACACTTCGAGCATACCATTGCAATCACTAAGGAAGGTCCACAATTGCTTACCGCAGGACCTGACGGAAAAGCGTGGGCAACGTAACATGTTCTTCGTACTGCGACAATCTTTTTCTCGCCCTACTCTATAAGAGATACACAAACAATCCATGTAAGGGATAGGAATCGAGCTACATGAAAACTGCAACAAGAAATTCAAAAAGTAAAAAATTAGAGGTATCAGGCAGACAGAGGAGTCAAGGAGGGAAAAAATCTGCGCTCTTAGAAAAGACGAGTATTGAAAAAGAAAAGCCTACAGAAACGTTAGCAAGTAGTCTAAAGACGCCCACTCAACCTGCGAAGTCTACTACTTCTAAACCAGCAGTTAAGCAACGCTATCGCGTGAAAAGCGTACGACAGGACCCGTGGTTTCGAGTAGGTGTTATTCTACTTCCAATCATGCTGATTGCACTGGTTATAGTCCTTATTGTGCGCGCCCAAGTGAGTAGTACCGATGCTGGCACGACGGGCAACATTTCTGGCATTGTCACCTACAGCAACTTGAGTCGTCAGCATGTAAACGGCACGGTGAATTACCCACAGGTGCCACCCGTTGGAGGCTCACACAATCCCGTCTGGCAAAACTGCGGTATTTACACGCAACAAGTTGCTAACGAAAACGCCGTTCATTCGATGGAACATGGAGCGGTCTGGATTACCTACCAACCTTCATTGTCGGCCCAGGATGTCAGTCAGTTAACGACGCTAGCGAGTGGGCACAACTATGTATTGCTTTCGCCCTATCCTAATCTTCCTTCGCCTGTTGTCATTTCAGCATGGGGTGTGCAGTTAAAGGTCACAAGTGCCAGTGACCCGCGCCTTGCCCAGTTTCTAAAACACTACGAGCAGGGACCTCAAACACAGGAACCAGGAGCCGCCTGTAGTGGTGGCACTGGTACTCCTACAGGCCAATAGCAATAAGTACAATATGATGCAGGGCATGACTGCGGCTTTGCCGCAGTCATGCCCTGCATCATATTGTACTTATTCTTCGCGTAATGCTTTCCTGAACTCGCGTACAAAACCGATTGCGCCTTGCATCCAGGTCATCTTCGGCTCTTCAGCTTGCTTGCGCTTCGCAGCTTCCTGCTGACGACGTATCGCATCGGCAATCTGTGCGGCTCGTTGCTCTTCGGCACGTAGACTATCGTAAGCAACACGTCTCGTAGCACTACTCAACACGCCATAAGCTTCATTCAGTTGCTTGATACGCGTATCTTTGGCTTGCTTATTCAGGTCGGGATGATGCAAGCGCACTAAACGACGATAGGATGCCTTGATCTGCTCAGATGTTGCGTTGGACGAGACCTCTAACCGTGCGTAATAATCTGGTACAACCATTGCAGCTTGCCCTCAACTTCCCGTACTACCAAAGCCGCCACGTCCCTTGCCTACCGAGTCTACCTCGTCCCATTCAACGTGCAGAACAGGTACAAACATACCCTGCGCGATACGTTCACCCCGTTGCACTGTGATCGCTTCCTCGCGAAAGTTGTAGACCTGTATCATTAACTCATCACCCTCGCCGCAATAGTCCTGGTCGATGATGCCAACGCCGTGGGGTACTAGCAGACCTTTCCGACGTGGGGTACTACTACGCATAGTGAGGAGCAGCATATACCC
>CAXTUE010000213.1:7654-7909 GCA_964247355.1 uncultured Ktedonobacteraceae bacterium
GTGTCTGCACAATCACATTGCCTGGAATATAGCCAAGTTTGCGCGGTGCAACCTCTGTCTCCTCGCGACAGACCAGATCAAAGGCAACCGACCCTGGAGTAGCATACGTGGGCAGGGGTAAGCTTGTGTCTATACGTTTTATTGCCACATGTAAGTGGTGTGCATCTGTACTCATGCTCGCTATTTTATCACAACAGATGATACAAAACATATAGTCTCACGCATGACAAGAGGCAGATGCCTCTTGTCATGCGT
>CAXTUE010000214.1:0-7905 GCA_964247355.1 uncultured Ktedonobacteraceae bacterium
CTTGTCTGTATGCTTGTACTCCTATGGATTCTCCTTAATGAATTTCACGGCTATATCGGTATACCAACACTTGATCCACCGCCGTTCAGTTGGCTGCAAGATACAGTAAGTGTGACGGCATTACTTATGACAACCGCAGTACTCATCACGCAGAATCGACAGGCAAAGGTAGCAGAGCAACGCCGCCACCTCGATCTACAGGTGACGCTACTGACGGAACGCAAGGTAAGCAAGATTATCGAGCTTGTAGAGGACTTGCGAAGAGATATGCCTACGGTGAAGAACAACAGCGATAGCGAAGCGCAGGCGATGAAAGAGCCGATTGACCCGCATACCGCGCTTACCAGTTTGAACAAGACGCTTCAAAGTGCTGCGAAAGAATATCGTATCGAGGTAGATTAGAGAGCATGACAGGGCTTTTACTTGACATTTGGACACTGCAGTGTCTATAGTTAGGGCGTTAGAATATGCCTCAAAGAGAACATGCCCATTTTTTGAGAACGGATTGATGAAAGGAAAGACCAACATGGACCCTGCCCCTAGTTGCGACAGGAGTCATTCTCTTTCCGTGGCTTTTGCGCTGAGAATTTGATGCCCATTTGTGCTATCACCTCGCCTCTCGCTACTGCTACGGACTCACATCTATACGAGCGAGATGTGCGAGGAATGTTTCTAGCTAGCTTTGACAAAAGCAGCTTTTATTCCTCCTGCGTCTCTCCTATTATGCCTACACTTATGCAAGCTTTCTAGCTACTGTACCTCACAGACACCATCTAGTCTGTTAGAGAGGTATATTGTGCAGAGCAAAATACAAAAACAGGAGATGGTATGAGTCTATTTATTTTTAGCCAAATGGTAGGCAAGCCAATTTTTGACCCTAATCGGGAGAAGTTGGCAGTGCTGAAAGATATTGTCGTGTATATTATTCCTGCTGAGCGAAAGAGCGAAGAAGTGTATCCACCACTCGCAGGTATACTTGTACATGCTGCCGGTCGCAACGTTTGGATGCCAGCGCATAATGTGGCCTTGTTTGAAGAACACGGCATTATCTTATCGACGACGAAGATGGACCTGGAACGCTTTGTGCGTCGCGATGGCGAGATATTGCTAGGGAAGGATGTACTTGACAAGCAACTGGTCGATGTGGAGGGTCGGCGCGTCGTGCGGGTCAACGATCTAGCATTGGGTCAGGTGCCGGGCGAAAGTGTGTTACGCTTGCTGGCCGTCGATGTCTCGTTTCGCGCGCTCTCACGTCGTATTCTTTTGTCTATAAGTGGAGCACATCCACAGCGCAGTGAACGTCTACTGGACTGGGCGAAGGTCCAGTACTTTGCCAGCAACGCGCCTGCGGTTCAGCTTGAGGTATCGCACAAACGCCTGGAGAGCCTACACCCCGCAGACCTTGCGCGCATTCTTGACGAACTCTCATATCAACAGCGCGACGAGATCGTGCGCTCGTTGGATGACGAGCATATCGCGGACGCACTCGAAGAACTCGACTCAGATGACGCCGCCGATATCCTCGAAGAGATAGATGACGAGCGCGCCTCTGATATCCTCGAAGAGATGCGACCTGACATGGCAGCCGATGTTGTCGCGGACCTCGATGAAGAGCGAGCCGAGGCGTTGCTCAACTTAATGGATCGCGAGGACTCGGACGATGTGCGTGAACTGCTTGCCTATCCCGAAGATAGCGCGGGTGGTATTATGACCAATGAATTTCTCCTGCTTCCCGCCTCTTTAGAGGCCGCTGAGTCTCTACGCACGATACGAGCGATGGAAGAGCAACCGGAATTCGCGGACTACATATACGTAACAGAGCCAGGGACTAAGCGTGTGATTGGCGCGGTATCGCTACGAGACGTTGTTTTTCATCCTGACCGCACTACAAAGCTAGAGCAACTGATGGAGCGCGACATCATCAGTGTGCATCCAACGACAAATGCCAGGGAGGCAGCCGCGCTCCTATCGACGTACAGTTTACGAGCGGTTCCTGTGATTGATGACGACGGCCTGATACTTGGTATTATTACCTTTGATGACGCACTGGATATCCTCTTGCCCGATGATTTGCGCGAGCGTATAGGTCATCTCTTTTTCTATCGTCGTCGTCGCACGTTGCAGGCACAAGAAATGAGGTCATGATGACACAGAGTTCAGGAAAAGAGCTGAAAGAGGTATCGTCGGCCATTGAGGAAACCCAAAGAACAACTGGAACATTAGCACGTCTACGTACACGCCGACGCTCGCGCTGGCTCGTCTATCTGGGTGTTCTGGGTCCAGGGTTAGTAGCGGCCAGCGCAGGTAACGATGCAGGTGGAGTTTTTACCTATAGCTCAATGGGATCGCAGTATGGCTATTCTATGATCTGGGTCATGGTTGTCTTAACGGTTGGCATGGCAATCGTACAAGAGATGTGTACACGTATGGGAGCTGTGACGGGCAAGGGATTATCAGACCTCATTCGCGAAAACTTTCCCATTCGTCTTACCGCACTGGTTATGCTCTCTTTTCTATTGGCGAATGGTGGCGTGATTGTCACCGAATTTATCGGCATTGTGACGGCACTCAACTTGTTTAACGTCCCATCGTACGTTAGTGCGCCTTGCGCTGGCATTCTTCTCTGGCTATTAGTAGTTCGTGGCTCATATACGAGAGTCGAGAAAGTCTTCTTAGCGTTAACACTGGTCTTCATTGCTTATTTCATTGCCGCTTTCATGGCACGTCCAAACTGGGGACAGATCGCGTTCGGCACCTTTGTCCCAACGGTTCAAACAAATGGAGGTTTCCTTCTCACGTTGATTGCTGCTGTGGGGACAACGATCAGTCCTTATATGCAAATCTATGTGCAGAGTGCTGTTGTTGAGCGGGGAGTAAATATGCGTGAGTACGATCACGAGCGCATTGACGTATACAGCGCGGCTATCTTTTCGAACCTTGTTGCCGCCTTCATTATCATAGCCACTGCTGCCACGCTATTTGTGCATAGTGGAGGGAAAGGTATCGCATTGTCTTCGGCGGCAGATGCAGCACTTGCATTAGCACCATTTCTAGGCAAGTTCGCGACCTACATATTTGCAATTGGTTTGCTTGGTGCCTCCTTTCTAGCGGCGGGCGTGCTACCACTCTCTACATGCTACTCGATCACTGAGGCATTAGGATTAGAAAACGGTGTAAGCAAACGCCTGCAGGAAGCTCCGGTGTTCTGGGGACTCTTCACAGGGCTTATCGTCCTGGGCGTTGTAATCTCAATGTTGCCGAACCTGCCAATTGTTCCGGTATTGCTTAATCTCTACCTGCTTAATGGTATTTTACTTCCCATCATTTTGTTCTCGATATTAGCTTTGATCAACAATAAGCGCTTGATGGGAGAATATACGAATGGGCCAATTTTCAACTTCCTGGCCTACACACTGGCAATCATAGTAAGTTTGCTTGGCATCGCGTACGTCGTTATACAGGTATTTGGCTTATTTAGTGTTCAGCTATTGGGATAAACGCTGAAAGTTACAAGTGGTTTTCTTTTGCTTGACTTCTCTCTTACAATGTGCAATCATTAGCATTATTTAATGCTATCAGGAAGGGGAAATGCGCGTTTTTCCATCTGCTCAAACGCGTTGCGTAGTGAGAGTGGAACTGGATGAGGGCGGCCAGTTCGGTAATTGCACCATACCATTGCGGAGCGACCAGTAGCAAAGACGCGCACAGTATCCTGTACATCGCGTATCTGGTGTTCCATAACAAAGCTTGTGCGCCCAACATTCGCGACACGCACACCAATTTCCACACGGTCTGAGCGTACAAGTGGAAGTTCGTAGGTACATGTTACCTCTTTGACGAGCAGCCCGTAGTGACTCCCGCGCGGCCCTGTTTGAATACGTGGATTATGGGGAGATTGCGAGACAATACCTTCTAGCTGCTGGTGCTCTTCCTGAGAGGGCCATTGTTGTAGCCACGGCTCAAGCGAATCGAAATAGTAGCTTCTCGCCTCTTCATAATACGTGAAGTACACTGTATTATTGACGTGAGCCAATGGGTCTAAATCGCGGAATCGGATGGAGATGGGGTACCAACAAGGAAATACTGTACTCATAAAATATTTACACACTCCTGTTATGTAGGATAGAGGTATCTGCCTACATAGTATCAGAGGCGTGAGGAAATCAGCAACTTTATTTTATGCTTTAGCTTATATTCTGTATATTTTATTTTATAGCACTACCTTTTTGACCCAGCACCAATGGAATGAGAATAGCAAAGAAGAAGGATTTAATGCGTACATCTATAAGCAGTGGCGGGAATGAGAATAGCAGTGAGATTAGTGATGAAATGCTCATACACGCGATTGCGAGAGGCTCTGCGTGGGCGATGGAGCCTCTCGTTGAACGCTATAATCGCTATCTCTACTCGATTGTGTACCATATGGTCTCGAACCATGCTATAGCAGAGGATTTGATGCAGGAAGTATTTGTGCTGGTGTGGAATCGTGCCTCATCGTATACGTCAGCACTAGGGTCGGTTCGTGGCTGGATGACCACCATTACACGTAACCGAACAATTGACTATCTACGTAGTACACAAAGACATGCAGCATTTTCAGAGGCCACATGGGAAGATGTTGAGCGCGATGAGCATACGGCGCAACCTGATGCCGAGGAGGGTGCGTTGAGGGCCATTCAGGGGGAGCAGGTGCGGGAGGCGTTAATGCACATTCCACCTGAACAGCGTATGGTCATTAGCCTAGCCTATTTTCAAGCATGGACGCACTCGGAGATCGCCGAACAGTGTCAAATACCGCTTGGAACTGTGAAGGCGCGTATGCGCCTCGGCATCAAGCGTTTGAAAAGCTTGCTGGAAGAGAAGGGCATAACGCAATCCGATTCCTAGCTCTATACACATTATTTCTTATTTGCTGATGCTCTTCACAAGATTAGGTATTTCGCCTTATGGACGCCCATTCCAAAATCATATATGCTACATGTAGTAAGTAGCATAATGCGTCTTAGTATAAAATGAAGTAGATAAGATAGACCTATTCCTGCGGGAGAGTTTGTATGCGTGTACGACCATTCTTCTGGTGCTTGCTCGCTTTGGCATGTATCGGTACACTTACCTTTGCGATAATGTACCAGCCACATAGCTCGAATATTCTGCATATGCACTTTGCGCAATCACGTATTGTGTCGAACCAGCCCGCGATACTAGAGGTATCTTTAACCGACACGCAGGGTCTTCCGATTGATTTTGCCCGCATATCTTTCCATACCCGCATGACAAACATGGATATGCCAACGCAACAGATCAGCACTCATTCCTTAGGGGAAGGACACTACAGGGTACAGATGTATCTTTCTATGGCTGGACAGTGGGCTATTGACCTACAAGCACAGGCAGAAGGCTTTTTGCCTTCTCAGCAAAGCTTGTATGTGCGGGTCGAATGATCGTACCATGAGAAGAAAACGCCTCCAACTTTCGCTCTTTGAAAAGGTCATTCTTGGCAACAGTATTCTCCTGGTGAGTGAAGCACTGGCGGGCCTCTGGGTGACAAGTCACAGCCTCGAAACGCACCATTATCTCATCGATACCAGTTTCATCGTTGTCGCAACGCTCCTTATTCTTTTGACCAATATGCTACTGCTTCGCGCAAGTTTTCGACCATTGTTTACGCTCTTAGCCACGATCAGAGAGATTAGTCGGGGAAAGACTGATGTACGGGCGAAACTTGTTACCACGGAATCCGAGGTTGGCGAATTGGCACAAGCTTTTAATGGCATGCTGGACAAGCTTGAAGTCGTGCGACGTGAACAGGCAATGCTTATTCTACAAGCGCAGGAAGAGGAACAGCGTCGCATAGCACTTGAATTGCACGATGAGGCCGGGCAAAACCTGACAGCACTGCTTGTACATACAGAACTGCTACATCAACGAATACAAGCACTTTCCTCTACCACTATCAGCGAACAGGCGCAGAAACAACTTGAGCGTGGTCTAACACAGATCAATACGTTGACACAGCAAACGTTGGAGAGCATTCGCGTCCTGGCGCAGCAGTTGCGTCCGTCTGTACTTGACGATCTTGGTTTAGCGGCTGCCTTTCGCTGGCTTGCTGAGGATAGCCGACAACGACTGCGCCTTACAGTTGACTTGACTATAAGCGGTATCGAAGAAACGCGTGAAAGAAGACAACTTCCTTCGGCTCATGAGATAGCACTGTTTCGGATTGCGCAAGAGAGTTTGACAAATGTTGCCCGTCATGCGCAAGCGAAGCACGTCGCTCTCTCGCTTATCCAGTGGCCAGACAAGATTATCGTCTGTATTCGAGATGATGGCCTTGGCTACGACACAGGGCACACAAAGAAGGGTCTGGGTGTCTTTGGCATGTACGAACGGGCAGCACTGCTCGGAGGAATGTTGACGGTACAATCGCAGCTTGGAGAAGGCACAATAGTAGAAGCTAACCTACCTCTATGTCTTGCTCAGCAGGAGGGGTCGACCGATGTCAACTGAAAAGGTAGAGCGACACATAGCAACGATTCGCGTATTGCTGGCGGACGATCACGACATTTTACGGCAAGGTCTACAGCTTCTGCTAGAAATGCAGGAGGATATAGAGGTGATTGGAGAGGCCAGGACAGGGCAGGAAGCACTTGAACTTGTCCTTCGGCACAAACCTGATGTGGCAATAGTAGATATCACAATGCCGGACATGGATGGCTTAGAGACGTGTCAGCGTATTTTTCAGCAAGAGCAGAGGACGCACGTTTTAATTCTCACGATGCACGAAAGCGAAGAGTATTTTCTGCAAGCGTTACGGAGAGGTGCTGCCGGTTATCTTGTGAAAAAAGCGGCACCAACTGAACTGATAGAGGCGGTACGTACAGTTGCGGCGGGTGGAGCGTATCTTTACCCAGGTTTAGCGAAAGCTCTTGTGCGAGCCTACCTTGTCTCTACTGAGCATGAAACGCCTTCAGAGGTAGCACAGCCTCTTGCGAAAAACATAAGGTTAGGGCAGTCGCTACGAGTGCTCACGCCACGTGAAATGGAGATACTCAAACTGGTGGCGGAGGGACACACCAACCAAGAGATCGCCGACCAACTTGTATTGAGCATCAAAACGGTACAGGCACACCGCGCCAATGTCATGGAAAAATTGGAGCTTCATGATGTCACGCATCTTGTGCGCTTCGCAATCCGACACGGTTTGATTTCTCCCGACTAGTATTGCGGTCAGAAAAAGAAAAAGCGCGGGCGGCAGTGTGGTTGCCGCCCGCATCCCTCAAGAGTGAAACTCGCAAATGTGTATGCTACAGGAACTTCTCCCCCAAGACGTTCCTATAGCATGCACCATGTTGTTCGTAGAAATAGCTTTTTGCACTTGCTAGCGCAAAGCTCATTTCCTTCCCGTAGCAGATGGTGCAACCCCAAAATATCAAGGATTGCACACCATCCTTTACGGGCATTTCGTTCCGCCGAACAAGCGGTAGTTATCCCTTGCCTGTGTTACGCTTGTGGTTGGACATCCCCCCCAGGATGTTTTCCCGCGTAACACGTTTTCCCCACGCATATAGTACCCAATAGGGGAGGGGAATACTATGGAGAATGCGTTAAGAAGACGTGTATATTCAGTTGTGCATGTTGAGAAAATGACATTTATGGATATGAGATAGGATGACTCATTATTCTGGTTAAAGAGATGCTAGCGGAAGTAGCGACGGCGGCGGCGTTCGGGACGACGTTCACGCCTTTCACGACGATAATAACGTTCACGGGTTGGACGATAGACGCGATGGTAGGCGAAGGCACTCCAGAGGAAGACGAGTAGGGCGGCAGCGATGATGGATGTGATGAGTGGTACACCCGCGAATCTCGGCTCGCCGTTGATAGAGACATGGAATACGTCGTTCA
>CAXTUE010000215.1:0-3762 GCA_964247355.1 uncultured Ktedonobacteraceae bacterium
GGTGGGGCGGCAGGAGCAAGCACGAGTAATACAATTGTGACTACAGGAGTGTTTAATCCTGCGCCTCAGGCGGTTTACCAGACGAATCACGTTGGTCCTTCCTTCAGCTATGTTATTCCCAACCTGACAACTGGTGCCGCCTACACGGTACGCCTCCATTTCGCTGAAACCTATTGGACGCAGGCAGGACAGCGCACCTTCAATGTCAGCATTAATAGTCAGCCGGTGCTGAGTACGTTTGATATCGTGGTTGCGGCGGGCGGACCAAATAAAGCGGTTGTGAAGGAGTTTACCGCGACGGCAGACGGAAGTGGGACAATCACCATTCAGTTCACCTCTGTAGTTGACCAAGCTCAGATCAATGGCATCGAGGTACTTACTGGAACATCGTCAACACCTGCACCCACACCAACTACTAGCTCCACACCTATGCCAACTCCCACCTCCACATCTACAGTAAGTAATGTAGTTCGCGTGACTGGCACACAAGGTAACTGGCAATTGACGGTTGATGGCTCACCCTACCAGATAAAAGGTGTCACCTTTGGACCGTCAAGTTCCACCGCGTCCTCATATATGCCTGAGCTACAGGCAATGGGAGTGAACACATTGCGTACTTGGGGTACGGACTCCACAAGTCAGCCGTTGCTCGATGCAGCCGCGTCTCATGGCATCAAAGTGATTAACGGTTTCTGGCTGAACCAGAATGCAGACTATGTAAATGATACAAATTACAAAACGACTACACTCACCGCTATCAAGAATGCAGTGAGCACCTATAAGAACCATGCCGGTGTCCTCATGTGGGATGTCGGCAATGAGGTTATTCTCAGTTTGCAGAACTACTACTCAGGTACACAGCTTGAGCAGGAGCGCAATGCCTACGCACAGTATGTTGACCAGGTTGCGCAGGCGATCCATTCCATTGATCCATCGCACCCGGTCACTTCAACCGATGCCTACACGGGAGCCTGGACATACTACAAGGCGAACACCCCCCATCTTGATCTATATGCTGTGAATGCTTACAGTTCAGTTTGTAGCGTCAAGCAGAACTGGATTAGTGGAGGCTACACAGTCCCTTATATCGTCACCGAGTCCGGGCCTGCTGGCGAGTGGGAGGTGCCCAACGACGAGAATGGTGTTCCAACTCAGGAGACCGATGTTCAGAATAGTCAGGGGTACGCAACGGCCTGGAACTGTATCACAAGCCATACAGGAGTTGCACTAGGAGCAACACTCTTCAACTATGGTATCGAGAACGACTTTGGTGGCGTATGGTTCAACCTGATACCCGGCCACTTGAGACGCTTATCAGACTTCACCGTTGCTCAACTCTACGGTGGAAAGATTTCGAGCAATACTCCACCAGTGATTTCTAGCATGACGCTGAGCAATACAACCGTCTCAGCGAACGGGCAACTCATTGTCAATGCGAATGTGAGGGATCCAAATGGTGATACATTGACGTATGATCTGATGCTGTGTAGCAAGTATATTGATGGAAATACAAGCCTCCAACATGCAACGTTCACCAAGACGGGACCAACTACATTCTCGGTCACTGCCCCAACAAAAACCGGCGTTTGGAAGGTGTACCTCTACGCCTATGATGGACAGGGGAATGTTGGCATCGAGACGCTGTCGCTTAAAGTCGTGTAAACGTTTTCATTACAGCCGCTCCATTATGGGGCGGCTTTTTGTGTGATACACTAACTGGTGTGCGGATTTTAAGAGAATTGCATTGAAAAGAGGTACTTCTATGAGTGATACAGAGATTAAGGAGTCACAACAAGCTCCCGATTTTACACTTGCAGCGATTGGACCGCAGGATGTTGTGAGGAATGACCAAATTCATCTTTCTGATCTTCGCGGCAAGGTTACTGTCTTGTACTTTTATCCAAAAGATGACACCCCCGGCTGCACAAAAGAAGCGTGTAACTTCCGAGATGCGAACCGCGAGATGCAGAAACGTGGCATTGTGGTGCTTGGGGTGAGCACGGATAGCATTGCCTCACACCAGCAATTCGCCGACAAGTACGGTCTTGCGTTCCCGTTGCTTTCAGACCCGGACGCGCATGTAGCTCAGATGTACGATGTGTGGAAGGAGAAGAATATGTACGGCAAGACGTTTATGGGTGTCAACCGCGAGACGTTTCTGATTGACAAAGAAGGGGTTGTGCGCAAAATCTGGCATAAGGTGAAGCCCGATGACCACGCACAAGAGGTTTTGGACGCGGTAGAAGAACTGCATCTATAATAGAGAAATTGCATTCAAGCCCTGCAATCCACGGATCAGATTGCAGGGCTTGAATGCATTCTTTTTGTTATGAGCTAGCAAGCTCGGAATTTTTATGTGCTTGCTGCTTCTTTTGCAGTTGTGTGCTCCACAAGAGCAGGGCCATCATGGTGATGCCGACGAGCGCGAAGCCAACGAGTTTGTAGAGTTGTTCGAGTTTTAACGCGAGTAGGCCAAAGGCGAAGGTGATACTGTAGAGAATATAGCAAATCTGGCGTGCGTTCAGGCCACCGAAGAGCAGACGATAGTGCAGGTGCGTGTGTCGATAGTGGAGATAGAGCACGTCAAACTTCATTGGATGCTGTCCACGCTTTATTCTGTTAACCATCACCCATGCGATATCGAGAATGGGAATGCCCAGGATCATGAGGATGAGGGCAAACTTCGCGCCACCCATGACCGCGAGTACGGCGAGGGCGATACCGAGGAACTGAGAGCCACTATCACCCATAATAATTTTCGCGGGATTCCAGTTGTGTGGAAGAAAGCCAGCAACGGCACCCGTGAAAATAGCCGCGAGAATGGCTATGCTGTTTTGACCAAGCGTCCAGCTAATGATCGTGATGAATAAGCCGGTGATTGCGACGATGCCTGTCGCTAGCCCGTCAAGCCCGTCGATAAAGTTGATGGCGTTCATCATGCCAACGATCCAGAACCATGTAAAAAGCACGGCGGGAATGGCTAGCCAGGAGACATCGGGACGCTGAATGAACAGTGTGAGTTCGGGTTGCTGGTACCACAGTAGGGCGGTGTTGTGAGACACGATGCCGTGTACAAGGGGATTGTTGACGCCAAAGAAAAGTACGCCATGAAAGGTGTGTAGGCCGGGACCGAGTAGAATCAGCACCGCGCACGTCTGCGCTATCATCTTCGGTAGGGGCTTGAGTCCGCGTACATCGTCGTAAGCGTGAACCGCAACGATGAGCGTCGAGGCGAGCAAAAAGAGCACATAGATGACGAGTTCTTTCGGGTAGATATGACCGAAGATGGTCTCTGTCTGTACGTGTTCAGTTGTCAGCGATGGCGCGTAGAAGAGCAACGATGTGAGAAGAAATGCTAGAAAGATGCCGAGCCCACCGAGACGCGGAACAGGTTTCTTATGAATCTTGCGTTCCTCAAGTGCATCGAAGAAACCGAGCTTGCGACAAAGAAAAATGACACCGAATGTGAGTACGTAGGTGAGCAAAAACGCACTTGCGCCACCGATAATGATAACCAGATTCATAGGTAGTAAGGTAGAGAGAGACGCGAGATAGAGAGAGTATAGAGAAATGCTAAGCATAGAATATGTTCCTTTTAGAATTGCCGAGACATCTACGTCCGTTCTATAGAGTAGACGAATGAGGACGAAAAATCATCGGATGAATAGTAAGATATCCTATCCAATGATTTTTCATAGGTACCAGGGCGGCGCGGCCCCCCCGGGGGGCGCAACCACAACCAAAAAAACATGTAAGGATAGG
>CAXTUE010000215.1:3772-7884 GCA_964247355.1 uncultured Ktedonobacteraceae bacterium
GTCCACCCCCCCCCCAACTCCCTGCTTTTTTTTTTGGGGGTGGGCGTCCCCCCGGTGCGGGCGTCCTGGTCTCAGCTACTACGAAAGACAGGGTTGCATATGGCATAATATAATAACAAATACTCTGGTAAAAAGTTACACTGCTGTAAAGAAACGAGGACGTACGTATGCAAACGACACACCTTTTTGACGAGAAAAAGATGGAACTGTTCTCAGGCATTGATGCACAAATTTTCGCAGGCAGGCAAGCAATGGTGATGCGTGTGACAATGGAGCAGAACGCGCTAGCTACAGCACACTCGCATTCGCATGAGCAAATCTCGGTTGTGTTACAGGGAGAGGTGGAGTTTACGATTCGGGATGAGCAGAAAACGCTTCGTGCTGGTGACTCTGTTGTTATTCCGAGCGATGTTGTACATTCGGCGAAAGCTATTGTTCAGTCCGAACTGCTTGAGGCGTTTGCTCCCGTGCGTGAGGACCTTGTGAAACGATACTCGAATGTTTAATGCAGAAATTGAGACGATGCCGCGTGAATCCTTACGCGCTCTGCAAAATAAGCGTCTGCACAATATGGTGGACTATGTGTATCATCAGGTTTCCTACTATCGCGAGACGCTGGACCACACCGGCATAAAACCGGATGACATTTCCAGTATCGAGGACTTGCACAAGTTGCCCTTTACGAAAAAGCAGACGCTGCGCGACTATTATCCATTTGGCTTGTTAGCGGTCCCGCGCGAGAGCCTGATGCGTATTCATGCGAGTAGCGGCACAACGGGTAAGCCAACGGTCGTATGTTACACGCCGAACGATATCGACGTATTTGCAGAGGTTAATGCGCGCTCCCTGGCGGCGGCTGGCGCGAAACCAGGAATGATTTTGCATAATGCCTATGGCTATGGTCTATTTACGGGTGGCTTAGGCATTCATTATGGTGGCGAACGGCTTGGTATGACGGTTGTACCAGTCTCTGGCGGCGCGACACAAAGACAGGTGACACTTATTCTCGATTTTCAACCAGAAGTCATCTGCTGCACACCATCTTATGCGCAGACGCTTGGTGAAGAGTTCAAGAAGCGCGGTATCTCGCCACAGGAAATCAGCATGAAGGTTGGCTTGCTTGGTGCGGAACCGTGGACGGAGACGATTCGCGACGCGGTAGAAGCCAGTCTTGGTATAGCAGCTACCAATATTTATGGACTGAGCGAGGTTATTGGTCCAGGTGTTTCGCAGGAGTGTATCGAGGCGCGAGCCGGTAGTCACATCTGGGAAGATCATTTTTATCCCGAAGTGGTCAATCCCGAAACAGGCGAGCCGCTTCCCGATGGTAAAGAGGGTGTGCTGATCTTTACGCACCTGACGCGCGAGGCGATGCCATTGTTGCGTTACTGGACGGGCGATATCACGTACCTCACGCATGAAGCCTGTGCATGTGGACGCACACATGTGCGCATGGGACCGATTCGTGGTCGTGCCGACGACATGTTGATTGTGCGCGGCGTCAATTTGTACCCGACGCAGGTGGAGGAGATACTCAAAGGTATTCCAGAGGTGACACCGCACTATCAGCTTGTGGTCACACGTGAGAGTACGCTTGATGAGGTTGAGGTGAGAGTGGAGCTAACCGAAGACGTTTTCCGGCACGTGGCACAGGATGCCATTGCTGACGACGTAATCGCGGTCGACCACGCTATACATGCGTTGCGCAACAAGATAGAGCATCTTATTCGCGAGACGCTTGGTATTGGCATAAAGGTCACACTTGTGCCACCTGGAACGGTACCGAGAAGCGAGGGTGGCAAACTGCGGCGTGTGGAGGATAAGCGGAACCTCTAAAAATTCCTATAGCCATAGATGCTTCATAAATAGGTCAAATGACACGTTTGTGCAAGTGTAAGTGTGCCTATACTGTACACAATACAAACGATGATGTTTGACCTTTTTGTTCTGCCTGGAGGTATATATGGCTCATAATCTTTATCGTTTCTACCTCTACACCGTCTTTATTGTTTTAGTAATTTTTGCCGCCGTCGCTCTGGGACAATTGCTTGGCACGTTACTTTCCCTTATTCCTTTCTTACGTTCGTCTTATGCTAGTGCTCCCGACTCGGCACACATTACGCAGTCGCTTGTGTTCGCGCTGGTCTCGTGGGCTATTGCTGGTCTACTCGGTGGCCTGCATTACTGGCTGATTCGACGCGATATGCAGAATGACCCTGCGGCTGGCGGAAGCGCGATACGTTCGTTTTTCCTCAATATTCCAGAGGCAATCGGCATTGCGCTTGCTGTGCCGTTGATTGGCTTTTCTGTGCTGGGACAACTCGCATATAACCAGCAGTACGGATTTGTGGGCATTCTATCTTTCGCGCTTCCAGCACTTCTCGTCGTCATTCTGCTTGAACTGGAGCGGCGGCGCGGTACGCAGGCCACGGCAGGCGCGGCTCTGGCATTTCAACGTCTTCACATCTACGGTGTGCAATTGCTCTTTCTCATTTTGCTTGCAGTGGCGTGGGAACGGAACGTCAACAGTTTGATTGATACTCTATTGTTCGGAGGAAGGGGTACACGCGAGTATTGCGGCAATTCAGGCTATTGTCAAAGCGTCAATATTGGCTTTCTGCTGCTCACCTTGCTCTGGCTTGTTGCATTCTGGTTGGCCCATGGCTGGTTGACGCGCAATGATAGCTCGAAATTGCTGCGCTTTATTCTGCACTTCTCAAGTATCGCGGTTGGCGTCGGTATTGTGTTGCTGGGTTTGTATAAGGGTATACTTTTGGTGCTTTTGCCAGCATTCAAAATTTCGTTTGCGTTAAGGGAAGTGGTTGGCCCTAACGCGCAGTACGATTTTGCGCCATTCCTCTTATTGGGAATACTCGTTATCGTGGTCTATCATCTGTTGCTCATGATGGTCGCGAAACGGGGCTTGATTGAACGACGTGCGGTACTGGCAACGGAGACCGCTATCGCTACCATTTTGCCGTCGTTTGTGTTCTGGTCAGGCATAGCTTTTCTGCTGTACAGTGCATTACGAGCACTACACGGAGCATCGCCGGAGTCCTCGATATGGGAGGAGAACGTTGCCGCAACACTTGTTGGGTTAGTGTATATTCCGCTTGATGTCTTGCTGTGGAGGCGCAATGCTACCGAACCAGTTGTATATGCGGGAGCGCGTCGTGGCTTTGTGCTTGCCGTACTTGGTGCTGGTATTCTCGCCTGTGCGATAGGAGGAGCGGTTGCGCTCTATGCGTGGGCGACGGCGTTGTTTGGTTCCCCTGTTCCCAACTGGTTGCAGGTCACGGATGCAGGGTTAGCAGCGTGTATTGTTGGTGGAATTGTGACGGCCCTGTACTTGACTATTGCTCTTCGTGAACAACTCTTTAGCGGCTTTACGAAACGTAATACGCCAGTTGTGCCGACTTCTCCTGTGCTACCTATGACTATCGAAAGCGTGTTGGACGAATTGCTTGTGGGAAAAATTACGCGGGACGAGGCGGCGCAACGTATTCGGGGATTGGAAAAAGGGCTGGTGAGTGTGGGTAACGAGAGGCAATCGTAACTTTTGCTCCGTTTTGCTTGCAGGTAGTTGAGCACTATCGACTACCTACAACCAAAACGGAGTAAAAGTTATCGAAGGTGATGCGCTTGTAACCCGAATGACCTAGATCAAGCTTTGGTAGATGGCAAGTGCTTGTTGCCTCGTATGAGCTTGTAGCTGTGCTTGCTTCCAAAGTGTATATCGCTCCTTCATACAAACGGCACAGGGTCGGTACCCTGCTTTGATTGCTGTTGTCTCATCAGCAAAAAACACTCGATGCTTGACGTAATAACCCTTTGCAATCCACTGTAATGCGCATCGACAATCGAGTCGTCCATATCCTTTAGTACCCTTATGACCCCCGAGCGTTCCCGGAACGTCACTCTCATAGGGCTTTCCATCAGAACCAATTAACTTATATCGCTTCATTACAATGCTCTTTCTTCCGTTATTTCTCTTGAAGGACTTTGCCTTCATGCTGTAAAAGCCAGCGTTTGCGTTCTAATCCAACTGCATAGCCTGTTAGCGAGGTATCGGCCCCAATTACGCGGTGACAAGGCAACACAATGCCAATAGG
>CAXTUE010000216.1:0-7862 GCA_964247355.1 uncultured Ktedonobacteraceae bacterium
GACGTGATGAATGCCGTCCCTACCTCCGGCATATCCATTTTATTTCATCAAAACGCATCATCTGGTCCGCCAGGAGTGCCGATTTATCGGTTATACATTTGATGTTGGGCACTACGATAGTGCTGATACCATCAGGGATTCATCACCGTTCGTACGGCGTGTACAATACGAGTTGAAGAGGGCAACGAATAATCCTCCAGGAGAACGGGAGCAATTACATCATATCCTGTAACGCGCGCAACGGGGGCCTCAAGAGAGAAGAGCGCACGTTCGTTGATTGTCGCCACTATCTCCGCGCCAACTCCTGCTGTACGCTGCGCCTCATGAACGACAATGGCGCGCCCTGTCTTCTCGACCGAGCGCACAATCGTTTCGGCGTCGAAAGGCGAGAGTGTACGCAGGTCAATTACCTCGACCGCTATATTTTCATCGGCCAGTGTCTCGGCTGCTTCTAATGCGGGTGCCACCATCGCGCTCCACGCAACGACGGTAACGTCTCTTCCCTCGCGCACAACGGCGGCTTTTCCCAGTGGAACGGTATAGTGACCATCGGGCACATCGGCGCGTCCCGCTCGATAGCCACGCAATGGCTCCAGAAACACCACCGGATCAGGGTCTTCAATGGAGGCCAGGAGTAAACCTTTGGCGTCGTACGGAGTTGCGGGTGCAACCACTTTGAGACCAGGGGTATGCACAAAATGAGCTTCTAAAGCATCACTATGCAACTCGAATGCACGGGTACCGCCACCAAAGGGAGCGCGCACCACGAGGGGACAGGTAAAACGTCCACGGGAGCGCCCACGAACACGGGCGGCTTGCCCCAGGAGTTGTGCGAAGGACTGGACCGAGAAGCCGAGGAATTGAATTTCAGCAACTGGACGCATACCATAGGTTGCTAATCCGATAGAGGTGCCGACGATACCTGCTTCAGCAAGAGGAGTGTCGACAACACGATCCTCACCAAAGCGTTCAATCAAGCCATTGGTAGCACGAAAAACGCCACCATTGCGCCCTACATCCTCGCCGAGCACAAGCACACGTTCATCCCCGGTCATCGCAACCATTAAGGCATCGTTGATAGCTTCAATCACATTGCGCTGGCTCATGGGAAGGTGACTCCTTTCTCGGTTGCCTTGAGGTATGCCAATACCTCGCGCCGTTGCTCTTCCAGTAGAGGCGATAGCTCGGCATAGACCTGCTCGAACATCGACTCTGGCGGAGGTACTGGCTCGGTCAAGGCTGCCGTTACTGCTGTGGCGACCTCGGCGCGTATTTCGTCCTCAAGGGCTTTTTGCTGGCTCTCGTTCCAGAGTCCCTCGCGTTCGAGGTAGACCCGTAGTCGGGTCAAGGGGTCGCGTGTATCCTGCCATTCGGTAAGTTCGTTTGTTGAACGATAGCGGTTGGGGTCATCGGCAGTCGAATGTGGACCAAAGCGGTATGTCACAGCCTCGATGAGCGTCGGTCCCTGGCCTGAGCGCGCGCGTTTTAAAGCTGCACCGACCTCGCGATACATCACAAGCACATCGTTACCATCGACCAAGCGCCCAGGAATACCGTACGCGACGGCCTTTTGTGCAAGCGTCTCACTGGCCGTTTGCGACGAGCGCGGCACGGAAATAGCCCAACCATTGTTCTGACATACCAGCACAACAGGTGCATGTAAGACGCCCGCGAAATTGATGCCTTCGTGAAAGGCACCTTCGGAGGTCGCGCCATCGCCGAAGAGCGTCAATGTCGCGCTCTTTGCCTTGCGCAGCTTCATACCCCATGCAACGCCGACCGCATGAGGTATCTGTTCCGCGATGCCTATTTGCTGGCCAAACACGTTGACATCGGATGGTACTGCACCCGCCTTTGGATGACCACGGAAGAAGAGAAGGACATGCTCAGGAGGAAGTTTGTGGACGATACAGGCGAGGCCGTCGCGATAGGAGCCGAAGAGCCAATCTTCTTGCTGCAGTGCCAGACTACTGCCAACTTGCGCCGCCTCTTGGCCCGCAATCGGAGCATAAGTAAAGATTCGCCCCTGCCGTTGCAGATTTATCATGCGTGTATCAAAAATGCGGCCAAAGGTCATCCAGCGATACATCGTCAGCAGCAGTTCTGGACTTTCTTCGACATGTTCGCCGGGACGTATCGAACCGTCGGGAGCCAGTATGCTTATTGGCTTCGGCGGTTTGACCCCTTGCTCCTGTATCGTGCTTGTCATTGCGGTTTCCGCTCCTCGATGAACGTTTTTTCTCGAATAGGTAGGGTAGCAAAAAGATTATGTTTTTGAATAACTGGTAAAATAGTACAAGATACAGCAGAAAATGTCAATCTTTCTTTCATTCTTATTGACTATGTGGTAGAATTTTGCAAAGCAAGCTTCATTATCAGAAAAGAGATTATAGGTTATGGATTCACCAGTAGAAATCGTTCCAACTGGCAGGAAAAAGCAAGAAAGAACGACAAAGCGCGTACGCTTGACACAGAAAGCTATCGTCACAGCGGCAGCTACACTTTTCGCGGAGAGGGGATTCGGGTCCACGAGCCTGGACGACATCGCGGAGGTATTGGGAGTGACCAAAGGCGCACTCTACTATCATGTAAAAAACAAAGAAGAGATTTTGCGCTTGATCTACTTAAGTGTGCTCAATGTCGCTGAGGAACCCTTACGTCGCATCGTAGAATCTCCGCTTGCTCCCGCCGAGAAACTACGACAGGCTATAGAACATCACATAGAGGTATCGGCAGACCGTTCGCCCGCAATCACCGTTTTTTATCGTGAACACCCGCATCTCACAGGTCCATTTGCCAGAGAGATTACGCTGCGCCAGAAAGACTATGAGCGTTACTTTGAAAAAATTATCGAAGATGGACTGGCAACAGGTGCATTTAGAGCGGGCAGTGATCCCAAGATTCTGATGTTCGGCATTCTCGGTATGTGTCATTGGATATCACAGTGGTATAAACCATCGGGCCAATACACGCCCCAGCAAATCGCTGCAATGTTCACCAACATGATTGAGAATGGCTTAGTACCCTTCCCCTGTTAACGATTTTCTACCAATCGTTCAAAAAATCACACTGTAAGCATTGACTTTCGCACCTTTTCCAAGTACAATTATACCAACCGTTTAAAAACTTGAAGCAGGGTGTAATGAATTAGACCCCTACACAATCGCGATGCAAGGAGGGTTTTCATGGCAATAAAGATTGAAGACGCACAGGCGGAACAGCAGCGTATCGAAGAATTCCGTGTTTATGTGAAAAACGGCGGCAAGGTTGAGACCACC
Organism: uncultured Ktedonobacteraceae bacterium; assembly: GCA_964247355.1. GTDB lineage: Bacteria > Chloroflexota > Ktedonobacteria > Ktedonobacterales > Ktedonobacteraceae > JBBQVS01. Next base: position 3,279 of record CAXTUE010000216.1, read on the forward strand.
GACTGGATGCCTGATGCATACCGCGCATCGTTACTTCGCTTCATCGAAATGCATGCAAACTCTGAACTTATGGGTGTGCTACCTGAGCGCGACTGGATTATGCGCGCCCCAACCATTCATCGCAAGCTAGCCCTGACCGCGAAGATTCAGGATGAAGCTGGACATGCCGAATTGCTCTATCGTCTCGTTGAAGACCTCGGCAAAACACGCAACGCTTGTCTCGAAGACCTTGTTGCGGGCAAGGGCAAATTCCACAACACCTTTCACTATGCGACACATACATGGGCCGATGTTGGCATGATCGCGTGGCTTGTGGATGCCGCCGCCATCGTGTCTCAACATGCGCTACGCGATTGTAGCTATGCACCCTATGCGCGAACCATGCAGAAGATTTGCTGGGAAGAGTCGTTTCATATGATGCACGGGCGCGATATCATTATCACGATGATGAATGGCACGGAACAGCAGCGCGCGATGGCACAAGAGGCTCTGAATCGCTGGTGGCCCGCGCTCATGGTGTTTCACGGTCCCGATACGCCCGCCGAAAAAGACAAAGATATTCAGTGGGGCATCAAGACCAAGACCAACGAGGAATTGCGCCAGGAGTTTTTAAACACGCAGGTACCCCGTCTACGCGAGATTGGACTGGTCATTCCCGACCCCGAACTGCGCTACGATGAGGAAAAGGGACGCTGGGTCTATAGTGAACCCAAATGGGAAGAGCTACGTGCCATTGCCCGCAATCAAGGTCCCGCATCAGCAGAGCGCATTAGCTTCCGTCGCATGACGTATGAGGAAGGTGAGTGGGTACGCAATCTAATGGACCAGCGTCGCTCTGTTGCTACAATCGGGGCGAACTAAGATGAACATGGCTGACGAAGGCGAGGTCTTTGAGGTCTTTCAGCAAGACACAAAAGACCCTGCGCCCCATCATGGAGGCAATCTACGCGCACCCGATGCCGCGCTTGCACTGCATTATGCCAAAGAGTTCTATGGACGCCGACAAGAGAGTCAGCGATTATGGATTGTGCAACGTTCAGCTTTGATGGAGATAAGCGACCTCGCTCATCCAGATACATCGCTTCACGCACTCAAGAACGAGCATTTGACGCAACAGGAAGGCACTCAAGCCTACGCAATCTTCGGGCAAAAGCAAGCGGGCAAAGCACTCTTCTGGATACAGGACACGCGGGAGCTAAGTGCGCAAAATGCAGTCGAGGCCGCGACACAGATTGTGCGGAACGGCACTGAAGACTATCTGCGTCTCTGGCTCTGTCCACGCGAGGCTATCGTGGAATTGACAAATCCCGACCTTTTGCAGCCACCACTTGACCGTTCCTATCGCCGACTGGATGGATATAACATTCGCGAAAAGCTACGTATTGCTCGTCAGCGTACACAGGCGCAAGGAGAACAGAGGCATGAATGAAATTTCTGGTCCACAAGCGGTGCCAACAGACCTGAAACAGCCGCTAGTTGATTTGTTGTTAAGCCTCGGTGATGATGAGTTTGTGCTTGGGTATTGGGACTCCGAATGGACAGGTGTCGCGCCAATGCTTGAAGAGGATGTGGCCTGTAGTTCGATAGCACAGGATGAAATTGGGCATGCACGGTTGTTCTACCAGCAAGTTGAGGCGTTGACTGGGACGCCCATTGATCAACTTGCTTATGGTCGTGAGCCTCATGAGTATCGTCAAGTACAACTTGTTGACCATGCGCGTGGCGACTGGGCCTTTACCATTGCGCGCCAATTTCTCTATGATACGGCAGATGCAATTCGGCTTGCAACTCTGCGCACCTCGGCATATGTGCCACTAGCGCAGGATATCGTCAAGGTCGAGCGCGAAGAGACATATCACCAGATGCATGTGTATGTCTGGCTTGAGCGACTGGCAAATAGTACCTCCGAAGGGCGACAACGGCTTGAGCAAGCATTGGAGCAATTGTGGCCCGATGCGTTAGGCATGTTCGAGCCATTTGTAGGAGAAGAGCTACTGTTGCGCTCAGGTATTCTAACAATGCCCTCTCAAGAGTTACAACAGCAATGGTTAGCCACAATCGCTCCTACGTTTGAGCGTTTGCACCTCCCCTTCCCTGCGCAACGTCCTGAGTACTCACCAACAATAGCTGCACACGTTGGTGGTCGTACTGGACACCATCTTGAGGATTTTTCTCAACTCTGGCAGCAGATGACGATGGTGTATCGTCTGGAACCGCAGGCACAGTGGTAAGCAGGAGGACGCAATGACTGATAAAGTTTCTACAGTAGTACTCGACGAACAACAGGTATGGGAAGCGTTGAAAGATGTACCTGATCCAGAACTGCCTGCGATATCTGTGGTGGACATGGGCATTGTGCGACAGATTCAGGTTGATGCCGCAACCTCCTCTGTTCATGTAGATATAACGCCTACTTTTGCCGGCTGTCCTGCACTCTCACAGATACGTACAGGTATCTATGAACGTTTGCTACAACTTGCCACACATGTGGAAGTCAACGTGACAATGAAACAGGCATGGACAAGTGATATGCTCAGCGATGAAGCCCGTAAGAAACTCCATACCGTAGGTATCGCACCGCCACCGAAAATCGGTCGAGGACGCGCCGTACCAATGCTTATGAGTCAGCCTTTGACATGCCCTCATTGCGACTCACAGCAGACAACGCTTGAAAATGCCTTTGGTCCAACACCATGTCGAGCTATTGTCTATTGCTCTAACTGCCACCAACCATTTGAGCAATTCAAACCGATCTAGGCTGTTTGACCTCAAATAAGGGGCAGAATGCAAGGAATTACATATGTAAAGGAGACCGCGAAGGTCTCCTTTACATATGTACGATTAATCCACAATATATAGAGGAAACTTTTGCCATCTCCCTATCTTTCCATTAGTCTTGTGTTATAATTTCCATGATTCGTGTACAGGAGTTAGATGCTTTTCGCGGCTCTTGTCAAGAATTTCTAATTTATCATTCACAAAGTTATTTTCAAGGAGGAAGTGCAATTGGCTACCGATGTAGTAACTATTCCAGAAGAGCAAGGCATTGAAACGCATGGTATTGAACGCGTCTCCCCTAAAACTCGCACGCATGTGCGCATTTTTGACAATTTTACCATGTGGCTCTCCGCTAATCTCGTGCTTTCCACGCTTGCGTTAGGTACGCTTGCTATCCCTGTCTTTAAGCTTGGATTTTGGGATAGTGTCGCCGTGATCATTCTCTTTAACGTGCTTGGTGTGTTACCGCCCGCGTTTTTCTCTACGCTGGGACCAAAGCTGGGGCTACGCCAGATGACCATCTCGCGCTTCTCGTTTGGTTGGATTGGCGCGATTATCATGGCACTCTTCAACATTGCCGCCTGTATTGGCTGGTCGGCAGTGAATGTGATTGTCGGCGGTCAACTGCTCGTCGCGCTGAGTAATGGAGCGGTTCCCCTGTGGGCTGGTGTGCTACTGATTGCCATTCTCACAACCATCATCAGCATCTACGGCTACAGGTATGTTCACCTCTATGAGCGCTACGCGTGGATTCCGATGGCGGTCATATTTGTTGTCTTGCTATTCTTAGGTGCGCCTCACTTCAGCGCGGTAGCTTCTCAAAATGCTGGTCTTGCCGAGGTTGCAGCGTTCATCACCTTTGGCGGTGCTATCTATGGTTTCGCCACTGGCTGGAGTTCCTACGCGGCTGACTATAACGTGAATCAACCGGAACAAACTCCGCCGAGTCGTGTCTTCTGGCTCACATTCCTGGGCATCGCGGTCCCCTGTATAGTACTCGAAACGGTTGGAGTGGCCTTCACCACAGCATTGGGCAGTATGCCAGTATGGAGTAAGGCGTTTGGTGAATTTGGTAATGTTGGTGGGTTGCTTTCAGCCGTTGTGAGTCCACTAGGGGGTCTCGGAAGCTTCATTCTTGTGTTGCTAGCACTCAGTATTGTTGCCAACAATATTCCGAATGATTACAGCTTAGGGTTGTGTGTGCAGGACTTGGCAAATCCTTTCAACGCATTCAACGCTACGTATGGACGCTTATTGGAGCCGTCATTTATGTGGCTATCGCGATCATTGGTTCAGTCAACTTCTCTGCGACCCTTGACAATTTCCTGCTCCTTATCAGTTACTGGCTAGCTCCGTGGACCGCCATTCTTGTCTTAGAGCACTTCGTCTTCCGCCGTGGACGCTACAACGTTGATGACTGGAATACGCGTAGCCGACTCCCGATTGGCTGGGCAGCGATGGTATCAATGGCTATTGGTCTAGTAGGTGTGTATCTTGGAGCATTTCAGTTACTTTTCACTGGCCCTATCGCGGCACGGCTCAATACAGATATTGGTTTCGAGCTTGGTTTTGTGTTTGCCGCCATCTCGTACTTCATCTTGCGAAGAGTGGAACTGAACAACAGTCGTTCACAAGAGAGGGTGATCGAGTAGGCAAAAATAAACACTCATTATACAGTTAGTTACAGGAGTAGGTTGGTTGATACAAGCGATCTACTCCTCTTGTTTAGGTACATGTGTACTTAATTAAACCTTAATACTCATTTTCAGGTATTATCCATTAGTACTGTGCTTAACGCTACAATCT
>CAXTUE010000217.1:0-7818 GCA_964247355.1 uncultured Ktedonobacteraceae bacterium
GCTGAAATCGTGCCGTTTGTGAAAGTCGGTGGACTGGCGGATGTGGTAGGTGCGCTACCTAAGGCTCTTCAAGCCCTCGGCCACGACGTTCGACTGGTCATGCCGCGTTATCGACAAGTTGACCCGGAACGGTTTCAACTGACAACGATTATAGACTCTCTCTCAGTTCCAATGGGAACGTATGAGGTGCAGGTTTCTGTTTGTCAGGGGATAATTGGAAACAATATTCCTGTCCATATGATTGATGTACCTCGTTACTTTGAACGTGAAAATATCTACGGCTATACTGATGATGGTGAACGCTTCATTTTATTCTGTCGCGCCGCTTTAGAGGTGGCTCGCGCATTAAACTGGTCGCCAGACATCGTGCATTGTAACGATTGGCATACGGGCATTGTGCCAAACTGGATGCATACGGTGTATAAGGACGATCCATTTTTTGCACATACAGCCACTGTATACACTATTCACAATTTAGCCTATCAGGGTATCTTTGGCTATCGCATTCTTGAGGTTGCTGGCGTCGCCTCCAACGGTTTTGTCTATCCACAAATCGCTGAACTTGCCAATGTCGTTGATATCATGGGGCGCGGCATTCTCTTTGCGGATGCTATCACTACGGTAAGCGAACGTTATGCGCAAGAGATATTGACGCCCACATGTTACGAGCGCGCCGCGAGCGCCTTTTTGGTATTCTCAACGGCGTCGATTTTCAAGACCTCGACCCGGCCCATGACCGGCGCATTTATGCGCCATTTGACATTACTTCATTAGATGAACGCTCAAAAAATAAAGAGGCACTGCAAAAGCAAGCCCATTTGCCTATACATGCGGATGTACCGTTGATTTCGATGGTTTCACGTCTCGCAGACCAAAAAGGCTTTGACCTGCTCTCACAAATTATCCAGCCCCTACTCGCTCAGAATGTGCAATTTGTCGTGTTAGGTATTGGCGATCAAAAGTATCATGAGATGTTTCAGAGTTTTGCGGCCCAATATCCCGAACAGGTTGCAATATTTCTTACCTTCAATACAGAACTTGCACAACGCCTCTACGCAGGTAGCGACATGTTTCTCATGCCATCACGCTTTGAACCGTGCGGTATTAGCCAGATGATTGCTATGCGCTATGGAAGCGTACCAATTGTGCGCAGCGTTGGAGGACTTGCGGATACGGTACAAGAGTATAATCCGCACACGGGTGAGGGCAATGGTTTTGCCTTTACAAACTATGATCCGTGGGAGTTGTTCGCGGCTATTGTCCGTGCCCTTGAAGTCTACCGTTTCAAAGATATCTGGCGTACACTGCAAGTACGTGGCATGCAAGCCGACCACTCATGGGATGCCTCCGCTCTCCGCTATGTCGAAGTTTACCACAATGCGCTGCAATTTCACGAGAGTGGAAAATAAATCTGGGGAGGATACTGTCGAGGGCATAACTCTGTAATTGGGGAGAAGAGTTACGTTCGACAGCATCCCGTGGGGAAACAGAGTGTTCATCTCTTATAATAAATAAACTAGAGTAAAAGGCTTTTTGGCGTATGTCATATAGTGCATATCTTGATTGTTACGCAGGTATTGATGGCGAAACGCTTCTGGCCGCCTTATTTGACGTTGGTCTCTCGCTTGACACACTCAAGCAAACATTAGCATTGTTGCCCTTGCAAAACTATGATATCTCAATTGAGCATACTGCACATAAAAATCTACGTGGCACCTGTATCATGCTCAACGTCACTTCCCCAACGTCATACACGCTGTCAGAGGTTGAAATATTATTATCACCTGCATCGATACCCGTCTACATTCGGGATACAACTCTAAAGGTATTGCGGCGTCTCATGGATGCCGAGATAGTAGTGCATCATGAAGAAATTAGTAATCAGGTATACCAGATAGAGGCGTTTGACCTTCTAATCATTCTAAGTATTGTCATTGGTCTAAAAGAACTAAATATTTCGCAGCTTTATTCCTCGATGCTCCCACTTCCAAGTGGAAGTACAAATATATCTTATAGCCACAATGCTACAACATTCCCCATTGCACTTGAAATTCTGCGTTCCACAAATGCTCTCTGGAAACCTACCTCAGTAGAAAATCGGCATGTGACATCTACAGGTGCGGCACTGCTAGCAACTCTTGCGCATTTCGATACACCTACGATGACTATCGAACGCGTAGGATATGGAGTTGCTGAACAATCGCTAGCAACGGGGAACAGTTTGCGTCTTTATCTAGGAACGTCACAACAAGAACTCATGCAACAGGAGGATGGCGACGCCGATAGCGATTGGGTGACGGTGTTATCGACCAACATTGACAATATGAGCGGCGAGATAATTGGCGGTCTCATGGACCGTCTCTTGACGGCTGGTGCATTAGACGTGAGTTATACGCCTATGCAGATGAAGAAAAATCGGCCTGCAATAATGCTGATGGTCGTCTGTCCACTCGAAAAAGGCAACGAACTTGCGCATATTTTGCTGCGCGAAACCGCGACGCTTGGTGTACGCGTTCAGCAAGTGCAACGCCTGAAAGCACAACGTACTCAGCAGCAAATAGATACTCAGCTTGGTCCTGTACTCATCAAAGTCAAATATCTCGGCTCACGTATCATCAGTGCCTCGCCGGAATATGAAGAGTGTCAACGTCTCTCTCATGAACACAATCTACCACTTGTCGATGTCTACGCGATTACCCAAAAGGAGATTGCGAATACTCTACTTGTTATAGATGAGAAACCGGACATATGATGTCCGGTAGTTTCTCTATATCTTGCTCACTGTACGAATGCCAACACGTTTCCTCTTTTCGGCTACGTGTGGAGCATTTGCCAAAAGATACGGAGGTAGTAGGCATGAGTTCAACAAAACGCACAGTTCTTATACTTGCCCGGCTCTTCTTTGGTCTTCTCACGCTAGCAGCTATCGTTACACAACTGTCCATACAGCTACGAATGGGTTTCAGCATCGTAAATTTCTTCAGTTATTTTACCAATTTGTCCAACATCTTTGCTCTGATTGTACTGCTAGTTGGTGCTTTTTTCCTCATTCAACGTCGAGAACCAACACCAACATATGATCTAATTCGAGGAGCCTCTGTAGTAGGCATGGCTCTAGTAGGTATTGTGTTCGGTGTGTTACTCAGAGACGAAGACCTTGGTTCCCTTTTGCCGTGGGTAAACTTTGTCCTGCACTATCTGATGCCTGTGGTGATGGTCGCCGATTGGCTGTACGATCCACCGAAGATAAGGCTTGTTTTCGCGCAAACCTGGATGTGGCTGATTTTCCCCTTTCTCTACTTAGTGTATTCACTTGTGCGTGGCGCGATTGTAGGCTTTTATGCCTATCCGTTCTTCAATCCTGCTAAATCTGGCGGCTACGGCGGCGTCGCGCTCTACTGCATAGCTATTCTGGTTGTCTTCTTAATCTTAAGCTGGCTCATCATGTTCCTGGGCAACTTACCTAAACGAAATGTTGTACAAGTTCGTGTCTGAACGTATGGAAGATGAACGAAAAATACCTCGACTTTCATCTCGCCTTTATTCGAGCATGTGCTGACAAAATTTAGGTGTAGGGACCATTTTGCACAAGGAATGAGCAAGGAGTATAATATGTTATAGAAAAAGAGAGTAGAAATATAAGTCTCTTCCGAAGGACACTCTTCCTCGTTGCTTTGGAATAGAGAGAAGGTTTATGGACTTTATAGATTGGCGTAAGGGGCCACAAAAGGCCAAAAGTGAGACGCAAAAACAAAACGAAATCAATGCGCGCAAGAAAGCGCGGATGCATTATGTGGAAGAGCAAATACACGACGCGATGGAGCGTGGCCTGTTTGACAACCTCCCCGGCTACGGTAAACCACTTACATTTGAGGATGATTCCTATGCTGGTGATAAGGCGATGGGCTATCACCTGCTCAAAAACAATGGCTATGCACCAGCCGAGATTCAGCTCATAAAGGATATTCGGGCCGACCGCGAAAAGGCCGAAGCAAAAATCGCGAAGGTTCTATGGAGAAGCAAATCGCTACGTGCACGTCGCGTTGCCCCATTTCCTAGCGAGAAACGCGCTTTCAATGCTTCGGTAGAAAAATCTGCGATGGAATATGAGAAGGCTCTGCGCGACATCAACAAAAAGATATTGACGCTGAATATTCAAACGCCATCTGTGCTACATCAAAACCCGCTTAACGTGGAACAGTTGGTTGCGCAGTTCCGCGAGACATGCCCTCTCTATGAGAACATAGAACAAAAACCGCGCACCTATTGGTATCACTGAGAATGTGAATAATGTGTGGGAACCAATTTATCACATCTTCACTGGCTCTCGAAATACCCGCAGGACGTGATAAATCGGTCCCTACATTTGCTGTTGTTGTTGGGGTTGTTGCTGCTGGGGTTGAGCTTCCTGGTGCTCGTAGCCTGACGTTGTAACGGGAATCCACTCTTCCTCCTTCTCTTTTTGCGCGGCGAGTGCTTCATAGCCCGACGGCAACGTCTCGGATTGTAGCACTTTCACGGTAACGGTGAGTTCGCTGTGTGCGTTACCGCGAAAAATACCCCGTGTTGGCGGTACGTCGGCATAGTCGCGCCCGACTGCAACGCGTATGTGGCGTCCTCTTGCTACTGTATCATTTGTTGGGTCGAAGCCAATCCAGCCTAGTCCTGGCAACATCGCCTCAACCCACGCATGAGTGGCACTATCGGAGGAACGGTCTCTATGTCCACTTTGCTGAAAGAGGTAGCCACTGACATAACGGCATGGAATGCCGAGCGTACGTACAAGTGTAATCATGATATGCGCGAAATCCTGGCACACGCCACGCCGAACCATTAATGCATCATCAATGGGAGAGTCGACATTCGTGATTTCTGGCGCGTACTCAATGCTCTTGTGTAGACGCATATTGATCTCGCGCAGCAATGTCAACGGGTCATCGCGTCTTCGCACATCAAGCTCTTTCGCTAAAGTGTACAGCAGTTCCGTCGGGGTGGCGAAATGACTGGGCACCAGCCAATCCCAGTATTCGTCGTTCGCGGTAAGCGCATCGAGTTCTTCCCACGCTTTCGATGTAAGTGCTTCTGGTGGTTCGGCGGGTGCTAGTAATTCAACGAGCGAGTGAGCACTGATCGTGAGTTGCGTGTGGCGATTGGGAACATCGAAATGATGGACCTTATTTCCTTGCTCACCGCGATAATCGAGGATGCGTGCGCGCGGAGTGGTTGCCAGGCGAAAATCCAGACAGTGCTGCGTTCCCTCGGTACGTGGCTGAATACGCACCTCCATCATGCTCTCACTAATAGGGGCATTATACCGGAAGCGTGTGATATGGCGAATACTATAGTACATGACTGTTGTCCTTACGAGGTGAGTGCAACATCAATTGGATAGGTGATGTACACCTGATAGATTGCATCATTAATTTGCCGGCACTGAAACTGAATATTTTCCAGGTAGGAGTGTAAGCTGCCACCCATAATTTCATCAATTTGATCGTAGTCGAGCGAGGCGCGCAAACGTCCGGCGAGTCGCTCAACGCGTCCTGCATTGCGCACCGACGTAATTTTTGTGATGGATTGTAGCGCACTTTGTATCATTGTGGCCGCAAAGCGTATAGAGCGCGGCGTTTCTACATTGAGTAGCAAAAATTCCGCGATACGGTTGGGCTGAATATTTGCCGTATACACCTTACAATAGGACTCGAACGATGCACAGGAACGTAGCAGACCAACCCAACTCATATAGTCAAGCGAGGCACTTGTAAATGGCTCCTGTATCTCCATGAGTGAATGAAAGTGTACATCTAGCAATGTCGAGGTTTGTGAGGCACGTTCAATATAGCAGCCAACGCGAATAAAGTGCCAGCCCTCGCTATGATTCATGGTGGCATCGGTAACGCCCTGGAAAAGCTGAATGCCTTCTTTGACTCTGGCCAGGAAGAGATGGGGCTGTGCATGCCATATCTCTTCGATGGTCGTGCGCTTAACGCGCAGATAAAGCCTGTTCAACTGTTCCCACATCTCCGAACTGATCTGTTCGCGTACCTGTCGTGCATTCTCACGTGCGGCAGCTAGACACGAAACAATTGAGGCGTTGTTAGAAGTATCAAACATCAGGTACTGCGCGATATGATATGGGTCATCGGCATTGCTTTCCAATGCTGCAATACGCAAACTTTTATAGAGTCGTTCCCAGCGCAAATCGGCATACTGGGCTGATTCTAACATTTGGTTGAGGTTGACATCGAGCAGGCGCGCGGTGTGTTCGGCACGCTCTAAATAGCGGCTCATCCAATAGAGGCTATCCGCGACACGCGACAGCATGAGGTTACTCCTTTACTCGTGATTCAACACCCATGTATCTTTACTGCCACCGCCCTGTGAAGAGTTGACGACGAGCGAGCCGCGACGCAATGCTACACGGGTGAGACCACCGGGAACAATGGTGACGCGATCACCATTGAGGATAAAAGGGCGAAGGTCGACGTGTCGGGCTTCGATATGCCCGTCCATCACACAGGGAGCACTTGAGAGGGCAAGTGTTGGTTGCGCGATATAGTTACGCGGATTGGCAAGAATAGCCTGTCGAAAATCCTCCCGTTGTGTTGCCGTACTATATGGACCAATCAGCATACCATACCCACCAGACTCGCCCACGGCCTTGACGACGAGCTTGTCCAAATTCTCTAGCACGTATTGTAATTTGGATGCATCAGTGAGCAGATACGTCTCCACATTAGGCAAAATCGCCTCTTCTCCAAGATAAAAACGGATGATGTCTGGGACATAGGCATACAGTGCTTTGTCGTCGGCAATACCCGTTCCTATTGCGTTTGCTAGCGAGACGTTGCCTGCACGGTAGGCATTGAGCAAGCCAGGAACGCCCAGTGTAGAGTCCGCGCGGAAGGCCAGTGGGTCTAAAAAGTCGTCGTCAATGCGCCGGTAGATGACATCGACTCGCCGTAGACCCGCGGTGGTACGCATGTATACAATGTCGTCATGGACGAGTAGGTCACGCCCCTCGACCAGCTCGATGCCCATCTGCCGGGCAAGAAAGGTGTGCTCGAAGTAGGCCGAGTTGTAGACGCCCGGAGTGAGCAGGACAATGGTCGGGTCAGGCCGTAGCAGTGGCGTGAGCGATGAGAGCGTGTTGAGCAGTGCCTGACCATAAGAGTCAATCGGGCGCACATCGTAGCTGCCGAAGAGCGTGGGGAAGACATTCTTCATGACCTGCCGGTTCGCGAGCATATAGGATACGCCACTTGGAACACGCAGGTTGTCCTCCAGGACCGCGAAGGAGCCATCGGGCAGGCGTACAAGGTCCGAGCCAACAATGGAAATATAGGTATCATGAGGAACATGCAGTCCTTGCATCTCGCGTCGAAAGTGTTTGCAGCTATAGACAAGGGCGCGTGGCACAATGCCTTCGCTCAGTATACGTCCTTCGTGATAAATGTCTTTGAGAAATAGGTTAAGTGCGGTAATACGCTGCGTTAAGCCTCGTTCAATGATCTCCCACTCACCGCTTGTAATAATGCGAGGTAATAAATCATACGGCCAGATACGCTCAGTACCCTCGTCTCCGCCATAGACGGTGAAGGTGATGCCTTGATTGAGGAAGGCAACGTCTGCGGCCTGTTGTCGCTGCTGAAGCGTGTCCATCGACAACTCAAGTAATCGTTGGTATAATTCCTGATATGGAAGACGAGCTATGCCTCCCTGAGAAAACATCTCATCATAGGCTACATCGAGATAGTAGTGTGAGAATGGTGGAGGCAATGTGGGTTGCTCGGATGTACCGGACCTGTCGGATCGTAT
>CAXTUE010000218.1:0-7813 GCA_964247355.1 uncultured Ktedonobacteraceae bacterium
GTATTGTAATAAGCCATTGTAAAACGATGAGGAGCACATACCAGATATTATCAATTACAGTAACGACTGCTTGAAAAGAGAACGCTTCGAGGGTCAGTACAGCGAGGACAACAGCGAGCCAGAATCCGGTCAGTATAACCAACCAGTTGCGTGTCGCTCTAGCAGGATTATCAGGTGTATAACGCGCGGTCTCCTGTCGGATAAGCACGATACGGGTAAAGGAAAGGCAAAGCACACCGCTCAGAAAGAAAACAGGCAGTGCCTGTGCAAGAGTAGCAAAAAGCGTGACGTAGCTGCTATCGAGATAGAACACGGCTAAAATCAACACAATGATCAGCATTACAAAGCCTACTCGAAAGTAGAGAAGCAATGGCACGTCATCTAAGCGGATGCTTTGCCGTATGCCGCGCTGCCAGAGCCAGACGATAAGCGCGGAGGAGAGTATAACGGAGAGCGGAAAACGCATAGCTAAGACTGGCGTTCCAAGCACAAGACCACCCGCAAGCACAAGACCAAGGATGCGTAGCAATTGCTCATTTTGTTGGCTTAGACCGTGTCTTGTAGCTGTATGCACAGCTATGGCCCACCAGCGTAGTCCAAGTGCAAGCAGAATAAGGCTTAGCTCGCCAATAAATGGTGCGCACGCCGCATTCCCCGTAAAGATAGGCGAGATGAGAATATACACAACGAAGACGTGTTTCACCTCCATAATGCTCACGAGTATGGGAATGGCAAGTAGCTCAATCCAATGAGAGCGCAGTCGTGCTTGTGCCGAGTGTGCCATCCTTTGTAGTGCTGACGGTTGCAACGAGTTCATGCCATTTCTCACTTCCGCCCACATAATGTACGGGCAAGCTATATGTCTCAAGCGAGGTCTTTTCGGCCATATGCCCAAGCAGGACAAGATGAACAACTGCACCTCTACTGCGTAATGCTTCTAACTGCTCAAGCGTATCATCCGTCAATGCTGGGGTTGCACTGACCAGCACAATTGTTGTGCCAACAGGAAACATCTCTTCCTCGGTTGCAAGTACAAGTTCTATGCGAGCCGTCTTTTGAGGTGCAAGCTGGGCAAGCGTCGAAAGGATTTGTTCGTACTGTCCATAGTGGCGCGAGTAGGGAATGCTTATGCCAGCAGATGAAATTTCGACGGGCGGCACGTTTGCATCGAGCGATATTTCTGGTGTGTCGAGTAGTGCTGTAGCTTGCAATACTATTTGCCCCTGTTGCTCCGGTGGCGAGGTGACAGCACTGTTAGTTAATAGCCCAACACTGTACCCCTCATCGAGTCCCCATACAGCGAGCGAGGCTGCAAAGGTAATTGACAATTCTTGAATATCGGGATCGGGTCCCTTCTCGACATCCGAGTAGTTATAGACATCCAACAACACAAGCAGACGACGCATACTGCTCGGCTCATATACCTTGCTCTGTAACACGCCTGTGTGCGCAGTTTCTTTCCAATGAATGCGGCGCGGTTCATCGCCGAGTTGATAGTCGCGCACACCAGCAACCTGTAGCGGGTCTTCTAAAAGACGATATTGTGAAGCATAATCGCCAAATGGATGCAGCGATGGTAGTCCCAGCGTTTCAAGCGGCGCGACCAGAGGATAAATCAGTAGACGTTCGAGAACAGGAAGTTTGACATCGGACTCAAGCCAACCGAAAGGATCGCTACTACGTAAGCGTACTGGCCCGAAGGTATGCAAGCCGCGCGAGAGACAACGGATATGATAGCGGCGCGTGACCCGTTGGAGCGACCACAAGAGCCATGTCGATGTTATTCTGTCCTGGCTCACGCTCTGTAGACGAAAGTCTCGCTTCTTCAAAATGGTGAGCGCGGGCGTAATCGAGTCCTCGACATACAGCGAAGGCAAGGGCAAGAGTTTTTGATTTTCGATGCTAATTGAAAGCGTCACCTCTTCGCCAAAGAAAAGATGCTGCTGGTCCACCTCTTGTTTTACAGCAATGGAGCGCAAAGCGTAGCGGTACCAGAGTTCCGGCACCAACGCGATCAGTAGCGTGAAAAGCGTGGCGACGAACACAAGCGGTTGCCGTGTAATAACACCAGTAAGTAAGAGAAAGACAGTCAGGAAATACCACGGACGACGATGGCGAAGTATATCCTGATCGAGAGAGATAGTAATGGAGTCAGTGTTTATCACTGTGCTGAACCTTTGACTGGTACAATTTTCTCTACAGGAACGGCTACGGAACGCACAATATTTTCCATCAGTTCCAGGCTACGTTTGCCGCGCATACGAGTACGCGTCGTGGTCAGCAAACGATGGGCCAGCACCCGTGGAGCAAGATATTTCACATCATCCGGCTGCACATAATCGCGTCCCTGTATAGCAGCATAGGCTTCGCAAGCGCGATAGAGAGCGAGTGTACCGCGTGGACTGATGCCAATCTGGATCGCGGGATTGTTACGTGTTGCCCGTACGATTGCTATTAAATAGCGTTCCACAGCTGGTTGCCAGCGTACTGAGCGCACACGGCGTTGCAATTCGATAATTCTTTCCGCACTAATGACGGGCTGCAGCGTATCGAGCGGGTCATCGAATTTGAAGCGGTGTAGAATGTCTTGCTCCTCGTCTTCGGTGGGATAGCCGATTTGCACGTTCAACAGGAAGCGGTCAAGCTGCGCCTCTGGCAAGGGAAAGGTGCCTTCGAGTTCGAGAGGATTCTGTGTGGCCAGGACAAGAAAAGGTTTTGGCAGTGTTAGCGTGTCGCGATCAACCGTGACCTGTCGCTCCGCCATTGCTTCGAGCAAGGCGGATTGTGTGCGCGGCGTTGTGCGATTGACCTCATCGACAAGCAGTATCTGCGCGAAAATTGGTCCCTGTCGAAAGACAAAATCGCTTTTGCGCTGGTCAAAATAGCTCACACCAATAATGTCGCTCGGCAGCAAATCAGGAGTGCCCTGTACACGCTGAAATGTCGCGCCCAGCGAACGCGCCAACGCCTTCGCCATCACCGTCTTACCCATCCCCGGCACATCCTCCAGCAGAACATGTCCATCGCTAAGCAGCGCAACCAGCAAGAGCGTAATGATATCGCCCTTGCCAATAATCATATGCCCTACATTATCACGGATAATATTCGCAGTATGCTGTACCGAGGCTAGTAAGCTAGAGTCGCTATCAGTATTCATTGTCAGAGGTCTCCAATCAATTCCTATACAAGGTGTATTATATATCCAATAGGAAAGGATACAAGCCACAATGATGAGATGGTATAGCACACACGAATAGTCGTGATTATGCTATTGGCTGCGTCCCATCAGGGCTAACAAGCTCTCAAACGCCTGAGATCGCCACTTTCTTCCTAAGTAAATCACCTGAATATAGAGATTACTTGGAGATGTAAATCGTGTAAAGTTCCCCCTCTTTGCAACCTCACAGAAGGTCTGAAGGTAGGTAAAATCCATAAATTATTTTCTCCATCAAAGATATTGATACTTCTTGATAAGAAGTATAGCTACCACTGATGAGAAAGTCTATGATAGAGTACAGGTGCGTTACACATTATGTATCGCTTTCACCATCACCACATCAGTAAAAAGAAGGTGGAAGAGTTTCTCTACAACTCCTCTACTTTTTCTTGGCTAAAGATGCTCTTGAAACGTTTCTTAGTTGAGAAATTTTGCAGAATTTGCCAATCATTCTCCACAATCATTCTATTGTTCAATGCATGTGAGAGGCTATAATACCCTCCAGACAGTGCATATGCTCCTCTGCTGTTGCAGGTAAGTAAGACTTTTCTTCAAGAATAGAGAGCCTGGAACGCAAAGCTAGGAGACAAGACATATACAAAGAGGAGGTCAGCGCATGCAGAAGCGCACACTTGGAAACAGTAATCTGGAAGTCTCGGCCCTTGGACTTGGTTGCATGAGGATGAGCCATGATGAACACCCGATTCCCGATAAGCAGGAAATGATCGCACAGATCCGGTCGGCAGTCGAACGCGGCATTACCTTGTTCGACACCGCACAGGTTTACGGCCCATTCACTAATGAAGAACTGGTGGGCGAAGCACTTGCTCCCCTGCGCGGTCAGGTGGTGATCGCCACCAAATTCGGGTATAAATTTGGTCCCAACGGAGAGAACATGGGGGTAGATAGTCGGCCAGAGCACATCAAACAGATGGCTGAAGGGTCCCTCAAGCGGCTCAGAGTCGAGGCCATCGATCTGCTCTATCAACATCGTGTGGACCCGAACGTGCCCATCGAGGAGGTGGCGGGTGCTGTGAAGGACCTGATTGAGCAAGGAAAGGTAAAACACTTCGGCCTTTCGGAAGCAGGAGCACAAACCATCCGTCGTGCTCACGCGGTCCAGCCAGTTACAGCAGTACAGAGCGAATACTCGCTGTGGTGGAGAAACGTTGAGCAGGAAGTGCTACCTACATGCGAGGGACTCGGTATCGGCTTCGTTCCCTACAGTCCTCTAGGTAGGGGCTATCTCACGGGAAAGATCGACGAAGACACGACCTTCGCCAGTGTCGATATCCGCAGCCGCCTGCCTCGCTATACACCGGAGGCACGGAAAGCCAATAGGGCGGTTGTTGATCTGCTAACCCGGATCGGAGAGCAGAAGGGCGCAACACCAGCGCAGATCGCACTCGCCTGGCTGCTTGCTCAGAAGCCGTGGATCGTCCCCATTCCAGGCTCCCGCAAGATCGAGCGCCTCGAAGAGAATATCGGTGCTGTTACTGTCGAACTGAAACCCGACGATCTGCAGGAGATCGAAAGTGCCATTTCAAAGATTTCGGTACAAGGTGAGCGGTACCCCGAACAGTTACAGCGAATGACCGGCCTCTGAGCAAAAAAGAGCGTGTGCTTGTCTTGAGGGAACGGAATAAACTACTCTTGCGACAAGAAGATGCTTTTTACCTCCGTGTACAGTTGCACGGCTTGCATACCCATTTCGCGTCCGAAGCCACTCTTTTTGTAGCCACCGAAGGGCGCCTCGTATGTACGCTGTGGTTAGAGTTGACAGATAACACGCAAGCACGAAAACCCTTCGCGACACGAAGAGCGCGACCGATATCGCGTGTCCAGACCGAACCTGAGAGGCCATACACCGTATCGTTCGCAAGTTGCAGGGCTTGTTCTTCCGTCTCGAAGGGAATGAGCGAGACGACGGGGCCAAATATCTCTTCCTGCGCGACGCGCAACGTGTTGCTTTCATGGGTTAGGATGGCTGGTTGTAGATAATAGCCGTCCTGACCACTTTCAATTTCCGGCACGGTCCCGCCCTGCACGACTTGCGCGCCCTCCTCGCGACCCAATGCGATGTAGTCAAGCGCACGTTGGCGTTGGTTCGCCGAGACGAGTGGGCCGATTTCCGTCGCTTCGTCAAGCGGCTGCCCAATGCGAAGGGCCGTCGTACGGTGTGAGAAGCGTTCGACAAACTCTTCGTAGATTGAACGTTGCACAAGGATACGAGAACGAGCACAACAGTCCTGTCCAGTATTGCCAAAAGTGGAAAAGACAGAGGCATTAACACATCGTTCTACATCGGCGTCGGCAAATACGACATTGGCTGCCTTGCCACCAAGCTCAAGCGAGACGCGAGTGATATTATTCGCACACAGGCGCATGATGCCCGTCCCAACCTCGGTGGAACCTGTAAACGACACCTTCGCAATATGAGGATGTGTCACGAGGGCGTTTCCTATCGTTGACCCTGGTCCAGGCAATACCGAGAGAACGCCAGCAGGTAGGCCAGCCTCCATGAGAATATCGGCGAGTTGGAGTACTGAAAGCGGTGTAAGCTGCGCTGGCTTCACGATAATGGTATTGCCACATGCCAAAGCGGGCGCGATCTTCCATGAGGCGATGACAAGAGGGAAATTCCACGGTGTAATGAGGGCGCACACGCCAACGGGTTCGCGTAGTGTGATTTCAAGGCCAGCGTCCTGAACTGGTAGCGTCTCGCCCGCTATCTTGTTCGCGGCACCGCCCCAGTACTCAAGCACGTTCGCGACCAATCCAATCTCGCCACGTGCATCCTGAATAGGTTTGCCAACATTGCGCGCTTCGAGCCTCGCCAACGTCTCGACTCGTTCACGTACCAGCACAGAGGCCTTTAATAAGATGCGTCCCCGCTCGGTTGCGCTCAATCGCGGCCAACTTCCCGTCTCAAGTGCCTTGCGAGCAACCCGCACAGCATGTGCGACATCTTCTATGCCCGCCTCAGCAACTGTGGCGAATGGCTTGCCCTGTCCTGGCTCAATCACGTCAAAGGTTTTGCCCAGCATTGCGGGAACGCGTTCGCCGCCCAGTATTAAATATTCAGTACTCATTGGTGACTCCTTATACACATATGTTCTTGTATAAGGATATCACCATCAATGACCTCACACTACTGATGTTTTACCATCGAGGACCGATGCTTCGATTGCAGTGTAGATGTCTATATCTACCGCTTGTTCCCACGCTGGCATCTGCTCCCAATCGCTGACATAGGATGGCTTTGGGTTAGGAATATGCTTGTAAATCTGTCCCACCCACGCGACACGTACCAATTGACCACCCTGCACATTTGTAAGTGTCGTATGCTGGTTTCTTTGTATCCCTGCTTTGATAAATGTAGCTGTTTGTTGATAGACCGCAATAGCACTCTGCTGTTCCCATGTGTCCATCTGTTCCCACGACTTGACGTATCCTTCTTTTGGCGTGCCTGGATAGTGCTTGTGTACTCCTGTAATCCACGCCGCCCTGAAGAAACGTCCGCCTTGTTCTTGATCGAGCATTACTTTGTGTCCTTTCTCGAAGATTAGTATTGTAGTACTTCGATACGCTGATTCAATTCTTTCACTACAGCTAGTGACGCATAAGGCTGTAATTGGTTGCTTAAACTTTGGATGCTTTTAGAAATCACGCCTGATGGTTTCTCTGTTACAATATCTACCACTTCGTTGGCTATGGCACATGTTTGCTCAACTTCATGTCTTAGGAGGGAAGTTTTAGCCAGATCAATTAATACCATCGAGCGACGACGACTGGTAGCAGAAAGTTGTGTAAGAGCCTCTTGTAGGGTAGGCTCAGCCAAATTAGATTGACCAAGACGTACAAAACACGCTCCTTGCTGTTCAGCAAGTCGTGTGCCATCAAAACGTAGCCAACTATCATTACTCGATGTGTTTGGCATACTAAGAACCTCTTTAACCATATCAAGTGCATGTTGACAGGCTATCAGGTTTCCTATTCCTGATTGAGCATCAGCATTGACGGCTGCTATCCAGAAGCGGGTAGTAAGCAATTGGTCCCCACGCTGTGCTAGCCTTTTTGCTTGCTGTAGTAGTGGTAGTGCATCTTCATGTTGCTCATCAAAGATTGGGAGAAATGCATGTCTTACAAGCGCGCATGCCCAAAGGTCGTATGCCTCTCCCTCTTTAGCGGCAACGGCTGAAAATACATAGCAAGACTGAGCAGCGTCATAGTCATTGGCGTCAAAAAAGACTTCCCCTGCTAACTGGCTCAAATCGCTTGTAACTTTGCATAACCATTGATGTTTTGAGTCAGAGTGCGAGTCTTTAAGAATATTTACCAACATTTTTAGCTGCTTTAGAACTCCTTCTAACACGAGTCCTTTAGGAGACGATGTGCGGTAGGTGCTCCAGTAGTGATTGTTCATAGTTTCAAGGTCTCGTAACACCGTTTCATCCAATCGAGACGGTGAGGCTATCACGCTATCAATTCTATCCCAATCTAAGCCAGAAACAGGTAAGGCTAGTGCTGATCCAGCAAGGCTCAGAAGATGAAGCAATTCCCGACGTTTCTTGTTCATATCGATGTTTCCAGCCA
>CAXTUE010000219.1:0-7736 GCA_964247355.1 uncultured Ktedonobacteraceae bacterium
CCTGCTAGACTCGTCAACCAAGATTTTTGTGAACCCAACCGGACGCTTTGTCACAGGCGGTCCAATGGGTGACGCTGGCCTGACCGGACGTAAGATTATCGTTGACACCTATGGTGGTATCGCACGTCATGGCGGCGGTGCGTTTAGTGGCAAAGACCCGACAAAGGTCGACCGTTCCGCAGCGTATGCGGCGCGTCACATCGCGAAAAACATTGTCGCGGCTGGCCTTGCTGATCGGCTCGAACTGCAAGTTTCTTACGCTATCGGTGTTGCGCGTCCGCTCTCGCTCTTTGTCGAAACCTTCGGGACAGGCAAGGTTTCCGATGACGAAATCATTCGCCTCATCAATGAGCACTTCGACCTGCGTCCTGCCGGTATTATCCAGGCTCTGAATCTGCGTCGACCCATCTACCAGCCCACGGCTGCTTTCGGTCACTTCGGACGCACCGACATCGACGCACCGTGGGAAGCATTGGACAAAGTTCCTATGCTGCGTAAAGGCGTCGGAGCACGTGTAGAGAGTAGCGAGACCGTCTCTTAAGCTAGAGAACACTACATAAAAAGCAGAGCATGAGACATGCTCTGCTTTTTATGTAGTGTTCTCTAGCTTGTTTTTAGCAATTTCTCTCTGTTGCTCGTATAATTATAAGTAAGCAGTGCAAATGCATTGTGTCTTTCACGTACATGAACTAAAGAAAGCGAGCAAACAATGGATTTTTCACTCAACGAGGAGCAAATAGCCATTCGGGACACATGTCACGAGTTTGCGGAACAAGAAATTAAGCCTATCGCGGAAGAAATAGATGCAACTGGTCAATTTCCTTATGATGTGGTTCATAAAATGGGTGAGCTTGGGCTGTTAGGGTTGCCGTTTCCAGAGCAGTATGGTGGTGCGGGCGCGGACTTTTTAGCGTATTGTATTGCTATCGAAGAGATTTCGCGGGGCGATGTCTCGGTTGGCATCACAATGGAAGCTCATACCTCGCTCGGTGCATCGCCATTTTATCTCTTTGGGAGTGAAGAGCAGAAACAGCAGTTCCTTGTACCGCTCGCAAGCGGTCAACAATTATGGGCCTTCGGGCTTACGGAACCAGAAGCAGGTTCCGATTCGGGTGGCACACAAACCCGTGCAGCCCTGCGCGATGGTCAATGGCACATCAATGGCTCTAAAGCGTTTATCACCAACGCAGGTACTGATATGACGGGTGGCGTTACCATCACCTCTATCACTGGCACACGTGCAGATGGGCGTAACGAGATTACCAATATCATTGTTCCCAAAGGTACTCCAGGCTATGAGATTGGCAAGCCATACAAAAAGATGGCCTGGAAAGCATCAGATACGCGTCCACTTGCATTCGAGGATTGTGTGGTGCCAGAGGGCAATATTTTGGGCAAAAGAGGCGATGGCTTTAAGCAGTTCATGCAGATACTCGATGCTGGCCGTGTAGCTATTGCGGCTCTCTCTGTTGGTCTGGCACAGGCATGTCTTGACGAGTCGTTAAGCTATGCAAAACAGCGTAAGCAGTTTGGACAACCCATCAGCAAAAACCAGGCCATTCAGTTCAAACTTGCTGACATGGATACTGAGATCGAACTGGCGCGTTTAATGTACTACAAGGCGGCATGGCTACATATGCAAGGCAAGCCTTATACGCGTGAGGCATCAATGGCGAAACTCTTCGCCTCTGAAACCGCGAATCGTGCAGCAAATCAAGCCGTACAGATACATGGTGGCTATGGCTTCATGGACGAGTATCCCGTCTCGCGCTACTTCCGTAGCGTCAAGATTAACGAAATTGGTGAAGGCACCAGCGAGGTTCAGCGTATGCTTATCGCGAAGCTCCTTGAATGCTGAGAAAAGGATAGTGTAGTAGTATGAGCCTTGTAACAACAAAACTTCTCGCGGAAATACCACTTTTCTCTAACATGGACGACAATGAGCGGACTGAGGTCCGCTCTATCATGACGGAAAGAGTGTTCCAGCCCGGTCAGCAAGTTATGAAGGCGGGCGATCCAGGCTGTGCGTTTAGCATTATCGAGCGTGGTGAAGTTGAGATATGGCTCACAGATACCGATGGTAGAAAAGTTGTGCTTGATGTACTCGGTCCAGGAAAGTTTTTTGGCGAACTGGCGATGTTAGCTGGCGAAACACGCTCGGCCAGTGCCACCTCCGAGGGAGAGGTGGTAACGCTCGAACTGGACCGTAACGAATTCTTTGATTTCTTACGCCGACGCCCCGATGCCGCCCTTGATGTGCTGATAGAATTGGGGCAGCGTCTCAAACATACAGATGATATTCTGCGTACGCGTGTGAGTCGCAATCCTAATGACGCGGAGGAAGTACGTCTTTCGGTAGGGCAGCGCGTTGCGGATGTCATTGCGGATTTCAGTGGCTCCATGCCCTTCCTCCTCATAAACCTTATCGCCTTCGTACTCTGGATTGTCGCCAACACGCTTGGTCCGAAGAGCTTTCAGTTTGACCCCTATCCGTTTCAGTTTCTCACAATGGCTGTCTCGCTCGAAGCTATTTTTCTCTCTATCTTTGTGCTGATTAGCCAGAACCGACAGTCTGCCAAAGACCGTATCAAGGCAGACCTTGATTATCAAGTGAATGTGAAGTCGGAGTTAGAGATGAGCGTCGTGCTGACAAAAATGCAAGAAATGGAACATAAGTTACATAACATACATGTTGATATTTTGAAGGATAAATAAGCGAATGTTGAAAAACAGCGAGGGAGTGAGCAATATACGTCGCTCACTCCCTCGCTGTCCGTAGATTAAGCTGCAAGCCAGTTGAACATGTGAAATGTCGCAGTTTGAATTCCTGTCGTGTCTTGTGTAAAAGCAGAATTTGCATCAGCTACAATCCACACAGCAGAGTCTCCGTTTACAGTTAGGAACGATGCACCCTTTGTGCTGTCCTGAACAACGACAGATGATTTCGCGAAGGCATCATACATCTGATAGCCTGTGCTACTTTGCCACAGGAGGAAACGTGTTCCAGCTTGTAGGGCGGCGGCGGTACTGTCATTTGAGAGTGTGGTTGGTTGTGCAGTTGCATCATCGAGCGAATATGCTAGAACCGTACCATGTATAGACTCGTCGATTTGAGAGGGATAGATATTTGTAAAGCGCGAGGTAACGGGTGCCAGCGACACAGGCTTTGCAGTAGCCTGTACTGTTGGCGTACTTGTCGCACCTGGCGTTCCCTGTGTTGGTGTAACCGCATCGCTTGTACTAAGCAAGAAGAGTGTGTCATTGATAACCACAGGATGGAATGATGTATCCCCCGAACTATAGATGTGTTTATCTACTTCGACGTTTGGACGCCACACACCACTTTGACGTACAACTTGCTTCATTATCTCTTGTGTCCACAGCGTACTATGAGGTTGTTGGTCGTCCGTGAACCATTCTTCCGACCAGAACGTACGCGACCCATCGGCAGTCGCGGTAGGCGAGGTAAGTATATGTCCATTTATTGCCGTCGCGATAAGCGTAGACGTTGTTGCTGCGCGACTATCTAGTTGGTATCGTACAAGTTGTGCATTCCCTTTCGCATCAAGAGATGCTACGAGCAATGTATTTTGTTGTACGAACGAGATACCTTGAATAGGAGTATGAACCCAGCCAGGTGCAGTAGTCGTATCGAACGTGCCGTGTTGTAGTGTAATTACGTTTCCAAATTGTCCATCTTGTGACGACGCAAGAGAGAGAGCATGCAAACTCCATGTGCGTGTAAACGAGGAGGTCGAGGTGTGATGTTGAACTTTGTTTTGTGGCGTATCAAATTGTAGCCAGATAACCCATTGCGAAGATGCACCTAGCACAAACAATGGACTTTGGCTACTACTTTCCAGAAGTGGAACACTTATAGCATTTTTAGGTGTACCATTTACCTGCTCAATCATCCACTGCGTTTCGTCGTTACCATAAGCGGAATAGTAGATATGCCCAGGCGTGGCAACAGCACTGGCAAGATGCGAATATGTTGTCTCCGCTGTGTAGCTAATCGGAGCAATCAACGACGGGCTTTTAATAGCGACGGTAGTTGAACTGTTCACTCCATGGTTGGCCAGGACAAGTAGAGAGACAAGACCGCCAATTAAAAATATCATTAAGAAACTTGCGGCTAGACCAAGAACGGCAAACTGCCCCGTTGGAGCGAGACGCTTTTTGCGTTTCGTCTGAATAACAGGCAGTGGACCAGTTTCGGCTGTAGAGAATGCTCTTAACCGTGCGGTCCGCTTCTCCGCTGTCTGTGCCTGCTCATTCATATACGGCTTAAGAAAATCTGGGACAGACGAAGCCGATGAAGCTTGTGCATTCGATGAATGTTGTAGGAAACGTGCATGTTCTGCTGCAAGCGCATGTAGAAGTTTCGTGTGTGCATCCGCAGCAGGTTCGATGGAAGGCACCATACGAACACGCTCGCCGACAACACTGTATTGTGCCAGGACGTGTCTACATGATGCGCAATGCTCCAGGTGCGCATCTAACTCTGCTGTATCAGTCTGACCCTGTTGAAATTCTTGATAGGACGCGAGCATTAACCGCGCTTGATTACAGTTCACTCTTCACCGACCTCTTTTTTGTATAGATCAATAAACCGTTCTCGTGCTCGCATGAGTCGCATTTTTACTGCTGACGAGCTAATATCCAGAACATTGGCGATTTCAGCACAAGACAAACCATCGTTTTCATAGAGCCACAGGCAGACCGCGTATTTTGGTTGCAGTTGTTTCATCACGCGCTCGACGATCTCTTTGTCCGCCACACTGTTTTCAAAGCGTCCACCGTCGTAGCCATTACGCTCATAGACCGCGCTTACAGAGCCAACCCGATTTTCGTTTGAGTTCTCTTCATTTGGGTTTGTAAAGCCATCAGCCGTGCCTCCCGAATCAGACAGGACGCCTGCTCCGATACCTCGATCCTCGTTGAATAACGAGAGCGGCAACCACGAAATCAATCGTCTCCGCCGGAGCGTATCAGTCGTCGTATTCGTGGCTATGCGATAGAGCCACGCCGAAAGTGCTCCTGGCTGCACAACCGTTCCGTTTAGCAGAGCCTTATATGCTTTGACAAACACATCTTGTGCTAAGTCATATGCCTGTTCTCGATTGCCGATCAGATGGTAAATGTAGTTCGTAATAGGTGTCTGAAACCGCAAAAAGATTGCTTCAAAGTCAGCAATATCTACTGCGACAGCCTGCTCAGTCTCTTGCGCATGCTCGCGTAAAGCAGGTTCGGGCGACGAGGTTACGCATTCTCGTCCATCTGCTCGTGTTTCAGCCACACTGCCTTCCCCATCCGTTGGCAATGGAACGGTGAATTTACGTGTACTCTCTCCCTCGAAAGAAGAATGTACATTGCTATTCGTATTGTAGAAACGGATAGAGGTATCCATCAGTTACATTCACCTTATACAAAGTAGAAACATATGTATCATACGTAGTCTTTGAGTTCTTTTAAAATAGCATAACACATTTAGGAAGGATATGCTGTGAGCTACTAGACAATAGGAAACAGGACTAGCACAAATATGGAGGTGGTCCGACCAGGTAAACAAAAAATAATATATCACTAGAGAGAACAATTCAGAGTATGATTTTTATTCACGCAACTTTGCGGAAAGCATACAATTTTTTATCCAGTATGGCTTACTGCATCATCTCTAGCATAAGCACGATACAGCATTTTGAGTATTCAATCGTACATACTAGAGGAGCGCGCGCTCGAAGTATTTGAACAAACTTCCCATTTTTGGTTTTTTATAAAGAAGGATATCCATGCGACTCGCATTATATTGGTCATATGCAACGCGCTCACTCTTGCGGGGTGGGCAAAGAACCGTACTTGCTATCTTTTGTGTCGCGGTAGGCGTGATGGCGATTGTGGCTCTACAACTAGTTGGTTTGAGCGTCAACACGGCCTTAGTGGGCAACATTGTGGAGGCCAATGGTGGCAACCTGCGTGTGAATGCAGGAGTCACGCCACTACGCACACGCGACTTGCCCTTTTTTGATGCACTCAAGCAACGTGGGAGCATTACAGACTACGCCACGTCTTACAATACAGGTGGCACCATTACCGCGTCCTCCGGTGACGAACACACCTTCTCGCTTGTCGCTGTGTCAAACAACTTTCCCCTTATCGGACAAGCGAACTTTATTGCGCCATCCTCAAACCTGACAATGCAACAAGTAGTGCATGGCAATAACGTGGCCATCAGCATGCGCGTCTTTCAAACATTGCACGCGCACGTAGGCAACACCTATACCGTGAAAACTGCTGATGGACGCAGTATCCCTGTGACGCTTGCCGCAGAATTCCAGGAAGGGGGAGCGTTCCAGGGGCCGCAAATTATTATTGCGCAGGACGCCTTAACCGCCACGACCAGTACAGGTGGCTCAACATTGCCAGCACAGTACACCTCTGTCTATATAAATGTACCTGATGCCAACCTGAAAGCTGTACAAGCGCAGATTAGCCAGAACTTTCCCACGGTGACGCTTGTTACGGCGCAGGACCTGCTGCAACGCAGGCAAAGTCAGGTAGATCAAATTCGCCTTTTTCTGCGCATTGTTGGTTTATTGGCCCTTTTCATTGGTGGTATTGGCATCATCAACACCATGCAGGTGTTACTAAGAAGACGACAAACCGAGATTGCGATGCTCAAGACAACGGGCTACCGACAGGCGAATCTCTACGGACTCTTTGGGCTTGAAGCGGCCCTGCTCGGCGTTATAGGTGGCATTGTAGGAACGCTTGCTGGTATCGGCGCAAGCTATGTTGTGCGCGTTATTGTAGAGTATGCCTTTCCACTGCACCTGCCAATTACGCTTGATCCGACCACAATCGGCTCTGGCTTCGTCATCGGTCTAGCTACCGCGCTCATCTTTGGCTTACTTCCAATTGTACAGGCGAGCCAGATACGGCCACTCGCCGTGCTACGAAGCAACGGTGAAAGTACAAGTACGACCTCACGAGCCACTACTATTATATTGCTGGTTCTGCTCTCTGTTCTCTTTGTCGCGCTGTCTACCAGTATTCTGGGCGACGTGAAAACCGCGCTTATTGCGGTCTACGGTGGCGCAATTCTCATCTTCACGTTAGCACTGGGGCTAGGTCTGCTGGTTCTAGCGATCTCAAAGCTTCCTGTCTACGAAAAACCACGCCTGCGCTTTCTGCTCTGGCTGCTTGCCGCGCTAGGAACCGTTGGAGGGGCAGCACTTATCTCCGTCTTACTGGGTTTATTAGGAAACGCTGTAAATGCCTATGCCTCGCATCATGGTAACAGCACATTGGGTGTGTATGCCTTAGCTGTATTAGGTGGATTGGGCCTCGTCTTATTAGGTGGCGCGTTAGTCTTCTTTTTTGCAACGCTTGTTGACGGTATCGTTATGTTTACTCCGCGCTCCTGGAAAACGCCTGTTATGTTGGCGTATCGCAATATGGGACGCCAGCGTGTGCGCACCACCACGACGCTTACTGCACTATTCGTCGGCGTGTTCGCGATTGGACTTGTGCTTGTGCTCGGTCAGGGCATCAAGGATACCATCACGAGTACGCTCGATACGCTCTTTACACGCAATGTTTTTATCGTCGCTCAACCCAAGCAGAGTTTAGTACTGGAAGCGCAGATAGCCAAGCAAAGAGGCGTTGATACCAGCAAAACGGTTGCTAATGTGCTTGTGCGGCAGGTTTATCCACTCTTTATTCAGGGTCAGGAC
>CAXTUE010000220.1:0-7666 GCA_964247355.1 uncultured Ktedonobacteraceae bacterium
CTTCAGATGTATGAGGATGCGCTAGAATCTTATGACCATGCTTTACAACTTGACAATGGTTTGATTTCTGCCTGGTATAACAAGGGAAGCCTGTTACACGAACTGAAACGCTACGATGAGGCTCTTTTCGCTTTTGACCGCGCTCTTGGTGTTGATGTACACTATATAGCAGCATGGAATAATAAAGGTCTGTCGCTTTTCGCACTTGGAAGAATGGATGAGGCTCTAGCAGCTTTAGATCAAGCAACATCGTTCGCGCCTGAAGAGCCTGATGCATGGTACAATAAAGCAGTTGTGCTTGAGAAGTTGGGGAGAAAGCAAGAAGCACAAACATGTCAGGAATGGGCACGATCACTGGAGCAACAGATGCGACCTGTTGAGGCATAAAAATATTTCTAAATCTATTTTCTCTGTTGAAACTCTCTGTACTATTATTATGTACTTTAAAGAAGGGATTACCCCTATGACTCGGAGGAGGGAATGCGACGCTGCGCCGATCTTGTAGACTGCGGATATGACAATCGGGACAGCGATCTGTTTTGTCGAGCATGTGCATTGCCGCTATTGGATACCTCCCTCGCAGGACGCTATCTTGTCGAAGCATTGCTAAGCAAGGGTGGATATGCGGCAGTTTTTCGTGGCATAGACCAAAATCTTTCGCGCCATATCGCCATTAAGGTGCTGTTACCAAGCAAAACAACATCAAACGAACGAGACCATTTCTTACGAGAGGCCAGAATTGCGGCTGCGTTGGATCATCCCAATATCGCGCCGATTCTCGACTACGGTAAGGATGGTCTTACTGTGCATGGAAAAGATGGCGTTGTTTTTCTGGTGATGCCACTCTACACCGCTGGTTCACTGCGCACACGTCTAGCTGAGGTAAGGGGACCAATGCCAGCACCGGAGACGGTACAAAACTTTCATCAACTGGCACAGGCACTACACTACGCTCACACACGCCCACGTCCGGTCATTCATCGCGATATCAAGCCCGAAAATATTTTGCTGCACCAGGAAGACCACCGGCTGGTGATCACAGACTTCGGCATTGCTCGTTCGCTTGAACCCGGAGCACGCGTTGGTAAAACTGTCACGGTACGTGGCACTATTGGGTATATGGCACCTGAGCAAACGGCTGGCGTTGTTGACCCGCGTAGCGATCAATACGGCTGTGCCATCGTCCTCTATGAAATGCTCACTGGCTATCATCCTCTTGACCCATCAGGGGGCAATATTCCCGCCGTCTCGACGCTTAACGCCGAACTGCCAACCGCGCTCGATGCCGTGCTCCAGCGCGCACTCGCGTCACGGCCAGAGGACCGCTACGCCGATATGCTAGAGTTTATGTATGCATTCGACGTAGCTTGCCGACCCGTAGCAACCGCGAAAGTACGTATTCCAACGCAAAATCCACCCATCGAGGTTCGCTCACCACAAGCAATTCGCGGCGCAACCAGTTCTTCACTACCTGCCTCGCCTAATGGAACAAGTAAAAGTCCTGCCGCCAATGGCAACTATGTATCGCGAGCAGTGCCGAATACTGGCAATGTGCGCGATAAGTGTCGCGAGGGTGATGCATATCTCAAACAGCAACACTATTTGCAAGCTCTGCAAGCCTACGAAGAAGCACTGCGTATCGACCCACGCAATTTTTACGCATGGAATGGCAAAGGAACGGCCCTTTATAATCAAGGAAACTACCGCAAAGCACTTGAGGCATACCAGCGCGCAACCGAAATTGACTCAAATAATGCCGTTGTATGGGTAAGCGCGGGTCTAGTCCTTAATCGTCTGCAACGTTATCAACAAGCACTGGTGCATTTTGAGCGCGCCCTGAACATCGACAAAACGTATGTCGCGGCATGGAACGGCAAGGCGGACGCACAACTCGACATGAATATGCCATCCGAAGCACTCTCTTCTTACGAGCAGGCGTTGACTATCGACCCCAAGAGCTTTCAAGCATGGAACGGTCTAGGTAATGCTCGCTCCTGCTTACGTGACTTCAACGGTGCTGTAGATGCCTATACCCGCGCTTTACTTGTCAATCCGCATAGTGCTGTCGCATGGTGTAACAAAGCGGAAGCCCTCATCCGCCTCGGTCACAACCGCGCCGCCCTCGATGCTCTCAATGAGGCCACCGAGATGGACAAGAGCTATGCCCGCGCGTGGACGCTCAAGGCCGATGTCTACGAAGCACTGGGCAATCCGCAAGAGGCGCAAAAGGCGAGACGACGTGTAAGACCGTGGGGCTTATTAAGTTAATCCTGAAAACGTCACCGGCACTCCTGAATGAGTGCCGGTGACGTTTTCAGGATTAACTCACTAATGGCTATACAAAAAGCATAATTTACAAAGCAGCGTGTGTTACCTGTATATCCTCTGCCCCCTGTGCTGTCTCGGTTTCATCACGATAGTTTTTCGCAAGTGGCACATCTTTGAGGAAGAGTGAGGCGATAAAGACACCAATACAGAAGACAAAGATAGCCAGAAAGCCTTTCTCTATACCAACGTCGAGCGAGACACGGAGCGCATCAAACACTTGCTGCAACAGGTGGTGCACGTTGTTAGTAATCTGTTGCGTGGCGTTGGCCGTGACTTGTTGTGTCACCTGTTGCGTGATTTGCGGTGTTGCCTGAGCCGTGACTTGTTTCGTGACCGAATCCGTCACCTGCTTCGTCACCTGCTGAGTGATTTGTGCAACAGTTGCATCATGATATGGTCCCGGTGGAACATTAGCGGTTGCCTTCGCAACTGCCTGCGGTACTGCTTGAGCAACCGCTTTCTGTACCGCCTGTGCAACTGACTGCTTCACAATTGGCGGAACCGTCTGTGCAACGATTTTAGGGACAGCATTATCGACCGCCGCTTTCGTGCCATACTTTATAACGCTATTACGGTAGTCAGGATTGATGAGCATCTGTTGATTGGTTGCCGCTGCTAAACCTTGCACACCCAACTGCTTATACCCGCTCGGCAGGTGCTTCAAAAGTTCAGCCGCCACAACATTGTTGACGACAGAGCCTGTGATCGCAACACCCAGCGTTTGCCCAACCGAACGCAGGTAGGTAATCGCACCTGTTCCAACACCCAATCGTGTACGCGGCAAGGCGTTTTGTACCGCCAGCGTGAGCACGGAGAAGAAAATCCCAAGTCCAATACCTGCAATGATCATGTTGCGAGTCGCCTCAAGAAGACTTGTTGAGGAGTTCATGAGCGTCATCAGGAAGACGCCCGTTGATAGGATAATCGCGCCAATAATCGTAATTGCCTGATAACGTCCAACACGGGCCACAACAATGCCAGCGATGGCTGCACCCACGACAAGGCTCACCGTCATTGGCGTGATGACCTCGCCTGAATTGGTCGCCGACTCTCCCAGTACGCCTTGTAGGTACAGAGGCAGGTAAATGACCAGAGAGAGCAACACCATACCTGATGTTAGACCCAGCACGGCGTCGGCTGCAAAAACCTGATTGCGAAAGAGGTCGAGTGGTAACATTGGCTCAACCGCGAAACGCTCGGCAACAATGAACGAGCTGTAGAGCGCGACTGCTGCTATAAGAATGATAATAACCTGTGAGGAATTCCAAGCATAAATCTGGTTGCCACCCCATGTGAGTCCGAGCAAAAGACAAATGGTAGCACTGGATGCTAAAATCGCCCCAAGAAAGTCCACTCGTCGGATAGCGGCCCAGCCCGTGTACCTGTTCGTGCGCGTTGAGATGTTTGTTGGCAGATAGACGAGCAATGCAGCGAGCGCAATCACACCAAGCGGCAGATTAATGTAGAAAACCCAACGCCAGCGCGATGTATTCGTGACAAGATTGCCCAGCAATGGCCCATTGTCAGAGAGCCATCCACCAATTGTCGGCCCAACCACACTCGAAAAACCATAGACTGCGGCGAAAATACCTTGCCAGCGTGCACGCTCCGCAGGTGGAAAGATATCGCCGACAACGGTGAACACCAACGAAATGCCAACACCTGCACCCACACCCTGCAACGCTCGAAAAGCGATAAGCTGATCTATCGTTTGCGACGCGCCCGATAGGACAGAGCCGAGCAGGAAGAGAATGACGCCAGCGATAAAGAACCACTTACGCCCAAACTGGTCCGACAGCTTGCCCACGATAGGAATCATCGTCGTAGACCCCAGCAGGTACGCTGTGACGACCCATGTGTAGCGGTCAAAGCCCTGCAGCGAACCAATGATCTTAGGTAGTGCTGTACCTACAATGGTTTGATCAAGTGCTTCGAGGAGCAGTGTTAGCATCAACGCCACGAGAATGCTAATTAGAGCTATACCACGAAGACGCCTTCCGCCTCCGCTATTCTGTTGAGTTTGTTCCACCTTAGTCGGAACTGTTGGCAGAGCATCCTGATTCTCAGGCTGCTCCGCACTTTTGGGTTTCGTTTCCATACTATTCTCTCCATATGAGGACGAATAAACTAGTATACTTGCATCAGTTTTTTGTGAATGTACTGCCTTTTGGACCACTCCCACCAAAAGCCGAGAGCACAACATCCTGTCCCTTGACGGCTTCTTCAACGGATGAGGCATTCAGTAAGTCTCCTTGCGCAATCGTGATGCGGTCCGCAAACGTTTGTAAAGCTTCTGGCTTGCGCGCGAAAGCTGTTACGACATGCCCTGCTGCAACCGCTTGCTCGACGAGCAGCTTTCCTACTCCACCCGTTGCTCCAAAAATAACTATTTTCATGATATATTCTCCTGTTGCACACTATTCTTTTGAATAGCTACATTCTCTTTTTCGCGCAAACTCCTGGTCCATTGCAGTTCGAGTTCCCATTGACGCACGGAATGTTGCATAACGTTCAATATATCCTGCAACCATTCCGAGTTTGTTTCGGGGTGCCAATTCACCGACTCACGCGCCATGTCCTCCGCTTCTGCCTCCAGATGAAGAATATGGGCCTGACAATAGTTGATGTAGTGGTCAATTAAGCGCAACCGCTCGATAGGTTTTAGATACGAAAAGAAAGCTGTTTTTTGCATAAAGAATTTTTGATACTCGCCTGGGTTGGCGGTCGTATCCATCATCAATTCATGAAACCTTTTACGGCCCGCGTCTGTAATCTCATAGGTTCGTAGCTGACGATCTCCCTGTTGACCAGTAGCCTCTACGTGCAATACAATTAAGCCCGACTTTTCCAGCTTAGATAATAAAGGATACAATCGCCCATTACTTACATGTGCATAAGGTCCAATCATATCATTAATAATTTTTGCTATAAGATAGCCGTGTGCCTGATAACGCATAAGTTGCGCAAGAATAATTAATTCGTACATCATTATCTCGCTTCTTTATGACTTATAGGTATGTTCTACAGACACGTTCTTGTAACATGTCTTTATGATATGTCACTATGACATAGTAATATCATGAGAAAGTGAGCTTGTCAAGAGTCAAGGTGTTTCGATTGCGAAAAGCTGGCAGGTGTTGAATGAGGTTCAACACCTGCCAGCTTTTCGCGAAGCTCTTAGCCCTGCATGCCCATCAGGTTGCCACTTTCATAGCGACGTAGACGATAACAAACACGACGAATTTATGATGATACGTCGATTGTAGGGGTCTATATTCCATTACACCCTGTTAGCGATTCACAATGTCAGGGAATGTTGAAATGTCTCATCAATCCTGTGGGTAAGGACAATCCCAACAGGGTGTAATGGAATGTAGACTCCTACAGCCGTGGAAACAATACATCCCCACGTACAACTTGCGTTAACGTCCGACTCCCCCATGTACCATCGTGAACCCACGTACCCTCAC
The DNA here is from genome assembly GCA_964247355.1 of uncultured Ktedonobacteraceae bacterium. GTDB lineage: Bacteria > Chloroflexota > Ktedonobacteria > Ktedonobacterales > Ktedonobacteraceae > JBBQVS01. Next base: position 5,799 of record CAXTUE010000220.1, read on the forward strand.
CCACGGCATCAAGCCCAAGTTGTGCAAGAATACGCTTGCTCGATGTCGGAATATAGGGCGCAAGCAGGAGAGCTATAATTCTTGTGACCTCAGCAGTACTGTACAGAATGGTATCGAGATGCTCCTGTTGCTCCGTTTGACGCGCCAATTTCCACGGCTCGGCTTGCTCGATATACTGGTTGGCACGTCGCACAAGGCCCCATGTCGTATTGAGCGCGGCCCCTATATCCCATACCTCCAACGCAATGCTAGCCGCTTGCCGGGTCTCTCTTGCGACCCGTTGTAAGTCTTCTTCCAGAACACTCGTAGCCTTAGGTGTTGGAATGTTGCCACCGCGATAGCGTTGTATCATTGAGACGACGCGGTTGAGCAAGTTGCCGAGATCATTGCCTAACTCATCGTTATAAGCGTGGAGCAACGTAGTGCGCGAGAAGTCGCCATCGGAGGCAAACGAGAGATTGCGCAGCAGCGAGTAGCGTACGGCATCCACACCAAACTCATCAACAAGTGCTACAGGGTCAATCGTGTTGCCCGTGGTCTTTGAGATGCGCTGTCCATCCAGCGTTATAAAGCCGTGTACTGCCACCTGTTTTGGTAGTGGCAAATCAGCAGAGAGCAGCATTGCGGGCCAGTACAGACAGTGGAAGCGTGTGATATCTTTGCCGATAACATGCGCATCGGCGGGCCAGTAGTGCTCAAATTTCTGCACATCATCAGGAAAGCCCACAGCAGTCAGGTAGTTGATAAGCGCGTCAAACCACACATAAATTACCTGTTCTGCATCTACTGGTACCGGCACACCCCATAAACCTAGTTCAGAGCGCACGATACGCGACACCGAAAAATCACGCAACCCTTGCTTTAACAGGCCAAGTACCTCAGCACAGCGGCTTGTTGGCACAATAAACTCTGGATGAGCCTCTATATGAGCCAGTAGACGTTCGCTATACTTCGAGAGCGCGAAAAAGTAGTTTTCCTCTTCAAGCCAATCGGGAATGATCGACGGGTGATTGGGGCAACGTCCATTGACCAGTTCTTCGCTTGTGTAGAATGTGTTGTCATTGGGGCAATACCAGCCAGAATAAGTGGATGAGTAGATATCGCCCTTGTCCCATGCGCGCTGAAACATCTCCTGCGAGGCGCGAAAGTGTCGCTCTTCAGTTGTACGTACCCAATAATCATTGGAGATATCGAGTTTTGCCCACGCGAGGCGAAACGCCTCATCCATCTGCTTCACCCAGGACTGCGGGTCCGTATTATGCGCTTGTGCGGCCCGTATCACATGCTGACTATTTTCATCGAGACCGATGCTAAAGTAGGTATCATGTCCGAGCAAACGATGATACCGTGCAAGCACATCGGCAGCGACTTTCTCTAGTGCATGCCCAATATGCGGAGGCGCATTAGGATAGTCGATAGCGGTTGTAATGTAGTATTTTTGCCGTTGACTTGCTTCTTGCTGTAATGTCATATATGTACCTCTTGTGCTTATGGTAGGAGAACAAAAAAGAGGGGCGCACGTGTGTGACCGGCGCCCCGCGCCTGATAGAGAGAGGAAAAGCGGACAGCGACACGTTACTGCATACCATTTGACGCATCATAGGCATGTAGGCAAGAGTAAGCATGGTTGAAATGGAAGAAACATGCTCGTTTTGCACTGGTGTCGTTATCCTTTAAAAAGTGTATGTGTATATACAGTCAAGTATACTTAGTGGTATTGTGATTTGTCAAGGCAGACATAAACTCAGCAATCTAAATCTTCAATCGTTCAACAGTAGCCTCTACACGTTCTAATCGGTTGAGGCAATGAAATTGAATCATTTCGATGTCGTTTTCGCGCTGCACATCGTTCAGTGGCTCGTGCAACA
>CAXTUE010000221.1:0-7572 GCA_964247355.1 uncultured Ktedonobacteraceae bacterium
TTTTAAACGTTAACTTTTCTTTTAAAATTATTTTTTTATGTTTAAGGGGTTTTTTTTAATTATGACCCGTACCAGGCCAATTTTTGTAGGCAAGGAACTAAACAATGAAATATAAAATTTATGGACGTGTTGGATTACTACTTCTGCTAACCATACTCGTCATCTTTATCTCCGCCACACTACCAGCACATGCGGCGACACGTCATACGCTTGCTCCCAGAGATACAACGCCGGTTGGAGCAACAATCTATCTCACGAATGGAACGCTCAAGCCTATCTTTCAGTCGCGCGTGGACCAGCAAGTACCGGGTGTGGTGAGTGCCGCGCTTGTCTCTATTGTGAGCAAACTGCCAGCCATCGATCAGGGATGGGCCTCGACGATGGCGACAACCGTTATTCAACCAACGGTCCTGCTCAAGAGCCTTGTCCCTGCACAGGGGGGGCTTGTGGCGTCTATCAGCATCAACCTCTACGCAGGAGATCCGCAGCCGATTAACGCGAATCTCCTGATCAAGTTTAGCGTTCTCGACTCAAGCACTGTGCAGGTAAGCGTACAGCCACTACCAGGCAGCCCTAGCTTGCTTAACGGTCCAATTACAACACTACGTTTGCCGATTGGACAACTGAACAGCATCAACGCTACAACGAGTTGCGGCGACTCAGCCCTCGCCGTAAATTTGCAGGTACCTATCAGTCTCGGTGGGGGACAGACAACTGCTCCACAAAGCGGGCAGGGTGCAAACAATAGCATAAGTGAAAGAGGCCAACAGCACACACTTGCGAGTGCCGCCAGTAGCGGAACAACTTACGTTGAGATATCTTCGTCTTCGCTTGCAACCTTGGGCAATGGTCTCGGTACTCTTCCAATTAGCAACAATATGTCGGCACAAAATATTCATGTGAGTGTGCAGGGCAGTAACATTATTGTGACCTCCGATATTGTGCTGGGCAGCTCGTTCAAGCTTGGTACGGCGGTTACTACTGTGCAACCAACCACAACGGGCGGCAATCTCGCGGTCAACGTCCTAAGCACCACCTTGACCGTCTTGCAGGTGTTTACCTTTCCTCAGGACACCTATAACGCGCAGATACAGCAAATGCTCAACGCGAAGCTGGGTACCGCGCTCAGTGGAAAGTTCAACATCAGCAATGCCGCCATTGGTCCCGATAGCCATATTCCCTGCGCCGCCAGCGATAGCATGATTTTGACGGGGACAACGAATTTGGTGTAATTGGTCGGAAGAGAACGATTATAAAAACTTTTTCTTTGGCCTCTGCAGCCCTGCAACGGTGTCGAACAACACCGTTGCGATTGGCTCGGACGCCCACTGCCGCGCATCATTCCCCGAATGTGGCTTGAGGACTAACCCTACTATAAAGACGTGTATGGTAGGGACGTTCCCCTTGTGGGCGTCCGTTAGCATCTCAAGGCGTCTGTTGGCATCCCCAAGTAATTTCAATCGGCATTTACTGCGGGAAAAGTACTATACCCATATCTCCCCTGAGCCACGCGGATGCAATACTGTTTGTAGAACAATGCCACGGTGGTGGTCCTGCGACCCATCCAGACGCGCGAGCAGCATGCTAGCCACGAGTGTGCCAATCTGGTTGATATCCTGTACGACCATTGTGATGCCAGGATTTAACAGCCCAGCCATAGGGATGTCGTCGAAACCAACCAGCGCAATCGAGGATTGTAAATTCAGGGTTTTGAGCGCGGCGACCGCGCCGATTGTAAGTGTATTGCGCGCGGTGAACAGAGCAGTCGGGGGATTAGGAGATGAGAAGAGTTTCAGCACTATTGCTGTTGCGGCTTGCTCAGTGCGCGCAATATGAATCAGAGAATCGTCAGTCGCGATTCCTGAAGTGCGCAACATATCAAGATATCCATCCCGTCTATCGTGGGCGGTCGGGATAGACGGCTCATCGCAGATCATCGCGATTCGCCGGTGCCCGTGAGCTATGAGATGCGCGGTTGCTTTACGCGCGCCATCGACGTTATCGACAACCACATAATCGGCGGAGAGATCGCGCGGAATACGGTCGACGACGACGACCGCAAAGCCAGCCGCCATCTCTAGTTGCAAGTATGCCTGACTTGATGTAGCGGGCATCAAGAGCATGCCATCCACACGCCGCGCAATGAAGTTGTCAACAAGTTGTCGCTCCCGTTCAGCTTCTTCATCAAGACTTGCCGAGAACATAACAACCTTGTGTTCGCGCATTATGTCATCAACCACGCGTAGCAATTTGGCAGAATAGTCGTTGCTCAAATCCTGTACGAGCAGTGCTACAGATTTTGTGCGTTGCCCACTGCGCAAGTTGCTTGCCGCTAAGTTATGGCGATACCGCAGTTTTTCGGCGGCCTGCTGGACTCGCTCAACTAAATCCTGTGAGACGCCCTTTTCGCCATTGATGACACGTGACACCGTTTTTAAGCTGACACCAGCGAGCGCAGCTACATCATGCATAGTTGCTCGGTTGACCATAGAGATTGTTACCTCTTTCCCAAATGCTCATGACAACGATGTCTTGAAGGGCGACAGCGAGTAGGAATTCTCAAATGCGCCTTAGCAAAATATCATTGTTCCATGATTATCATAGCACAGATACACTCAAAAAACGTAATTTTGCCAAAATTTATTAAATTGTTCCATTCTCCTCTTGACATTTACTGAACTCCAATGTATTATTATTGTGATGACAACGTTGTCAAAGTTATTGTATAGCGATCATTTATTTTGTGACCCTTACGCCCTTTTCATGCTCAGCAATTCGACGATAATTAAGAAGAGCCTTTCACCGCTTCTTAGAGTGCTTTCCTGTTTGAGAAGCCATCCGATCTGTTCCAGTGCCAAAATCTTTCCTTGTTTATTATCGCTGAGCACATAGAGTGCGGAAGAACCTATTTCGTGTGTAAGGAGTTCCAGCCCATGCAACCGCTGTTCACCTCTCTTCGTTCGCGTGTCACACGCCCTAGCTCCATTTTGCTCATGTTAGGCATGACTCTCATGCTCCTCCTGGCCGCTTGTGGTGGTTCTAGTAGTACGACAGGTACTGGCACCAGTACAGGTGGAACGAGCAAAAAGACCATCGCTTTCGTGATGGGTGCCGAAGCTGACCCCTTCTTCAAGGCCATGAAGATTGGTGCTCAAGCCGAAGCAACCGCTCAAGGCGTGAATTTGATCTGGCAAGGTGACCCCTCCGTCTATTCGCCCGCCACTCAGATTCCCTACGTTGATCAAGTGCTCGCTCAACACCCCGACGGTCTTGTCCTCATTCCGACCGATCCTGATGCATTGCAACCAGAAGTGGTGAAGGCAACCAGCATGAAAATTCCGGTGGTGAATGTTGACACCCATGTTACAGACTTGAGCAACGTGCTCTCGTTCATTACCGGTGACAATACTGATGGTGGCACGAAAGCTGCCGATGCGATGGCAACTGCTATGAACTATCAGTCCGGCAAGACATATCAAGTCGTCGTTGGCCTTACCTCTGCTACCGCTACCACAAATGTCGCCCGGCTCAGCGGGTTCAAGCAGCAAATCGCCGCAAAATATCCAGGTATTAAAATTGTCGATGTCGCCTATTCCCAGTCACAGGCATCCGTTGCGAACACGAACGTTAGCAACTGGTTGACTAAGTATCCCAGTCTCAATGGAATATTCGCTATTGACGGCACGAATGCGACTGGTGCGGCTGCGGCACTACAAGCCAAAGGTCTGGTTGGCAAGGTCGCACTGGTTGGCTATGATGCGTACCCAGCCAATGTCGCTCTGCTGAAGCAGAAAGTGTTCACCGCGTTGATCGCTCAAGACCCTGCGACCGAAGCCAAGATGGCTATTGATACCTTAATGACGTACCTCAAGCAGAACAACAGTAACAGCGGCATTACTGCAAAGGTCACGATCCCTAATGTGACCTTGACCGCGAGTACGTCCGATGCAGATTTTCAGAAGTATACATACGCTTCATAATCTGAATGTGGTACATTAACAGGAGATGAGGGAGTCACGAACTGTCCATCAGCATGTACTCCCTCTGGCGATCCAGCATCTCTTGGTGTTGGCCTGACTCATAGCCACTGAGCATCTATGAATTCCTCAACAGGCCAACCTGACCATTAGTATTGCACCGAAGCATATCGGGATTGGAGACATCGTGAGTGCCATAGCCCCTAATAGTCCTTCCAGACGACTGCTTAAACTCTTCGCGAATCAGCAGATCATTCTGCTCGTCGTGCTCATCGCTCTTAGCCTCTTCTTCACCATCAATAATCCGATCTTCTTCTCGAACAATGTTTTTGCCAATATCCTGCTCGATTGGGCACCGCTCGCGCTGATTGCTGTCGGGGAGACGTTTGTCATCATCTCAGGAGGTATCGACCTCTCCGTTGGCGCAATCACTGGTTTCTCAGGCATCATCGCCGCGTTTGTGATGCGTAACCTTACCTCCATGCATTGGGGGCAAACGGCGACCTTGCTCGTCGGCCTACTCGTAGCCGTAGCTGTGGGTGCTCTGCTTGGTCTCATCAACGGTCTCTTGATCACTGCAACGCGACTAGTACCATTCGTTGCCACACTCGTCATGCTTGGTGCCGCAGGTGGCCTGTCGATTGTCCTCACGGGTGGCGCGCCAATTGGCGGTGGTCCAGTCAATGCTATTCTGTTGACGGTGCCGGTCCTGGGTCCCTTCTCAATTCCTGTCCTCATCGTCGTGTTGATCGTTGCCTATCTCGGTCTAGTGCTACACTTCTCGCGTTTCGGGAGATATACCTATGCCATTGGCTCCAACTCGTTCGCGGCCAGAGTAGCAGGCATCAACGTCAATCGGCATCTCGTGATAATTTATATGCTTTCTGGCATACTCGCAGGTTTAGCTGGCATGTTCTTTTATATCCGCTTAGCATCAGGCGCGCCAACATCCGGGTTGAATAGCGAACTCGATGCCATCGCGTCGGTCGTTATTGGTGGCGTCGCGCTCGCTGGTGGCGTTGGGATGCTCGTTGGGACAATCCTCGGTGCGCTGATCCTCACGACCATCACAAGTGGCCTCATCATTATCGGCGTGGCCCCTGATTGGAAACAAGTCGTGGTCGCTATCTTGATCGCGTTCGCTGTCCTGGCTCAAAGTTTGCGCCTTACAAATAGGAGTGCCTCATGACCAATGAAACTCAGTCTCCGCCATCCACTCCACTCTACGAGGTTCGCGATGTCTCCAAATCCTACGGGTCGGTCGTGGCACTGGACCACGCAAACCTTGCTATTCATGCGGGTGAAGTCGTGGGACTTGTCGGCGATAATGGGGCTGGCAAATCAACGCTTGTGAAGATACTCTCTGGTGCCTTGCAACCCAATAGCGGGAGCATTTTCCTGGATGGTGTCGAACGTTCGTGGCACTCTCCCCGTGAAGCGATTGAGGCGGGCATCGAGACGCTGTACCAGGACTCTGGTTTGGCTCCGCATTTATCTGTTGGTGCCAATGTCTTTCTCGGTCGTGAAATTGTGCGTCCTGGCATTCTCGGTTGGCTGGGCTTTCTCGCGCAGAAAAGCATGAACGAGAAAGCTCATGCTGACCTAGAGCGAGTTGGGATAGCCGTCCCCAGCTCAAACCGGTCTGTATCCCAACTTTCAGGGGGGCAACGCCAGGCGGTCGCAATAGGGCGCGCTGTGGCGTGGGCGCGCAAAGTCATCATACTCGACGAGCCAACTAACCACCTCGGTGCTCGCCAGTCGGGTGAAGTTCTCGAAGTGATCAAAGCAGCGAAGAGCAAAGGGCTGGGAGTCATCTTTATCTCCCATACGCTACCACATGTGTTGCAGGTGACAGACCGTATTGTGGTGCTGCGCTTGGGCAAAGTTGTCAGCGATGCGCCCACCTCGACCTTTAACGCGGATACCTTGCTCGGCACCATCACGGGCTTGATCGAATCACAAACCTGATTGTCTGGTATCACATACGGTATACTATCCACTCTCAAGAGAAAACAAGGCATTTCCAAAGAAATGCCTTGTTATTTATTTTCGCTTTCTTTTGCTCGTAGTATATGTAAACGCCATCTGAAAGGTTCATACCCTGCATGAACCTTAATCAATGAAAAAGTCAGGAATTTTTATGAACCATAATTCCTATAATAGTTTTATAGATTGCTTGTTACTGCTATATACCCTACACTATAGTGAAATAGGGTATCTTATTTTGTAGGGGACGGGTGATCTCTACAACTGTATCTTCTTATTCATGAGTAAGAAGGTAAGGGGGAAGTATGGCAACACAAGAAAAGCTGCAAGGGTCAGAGGCGTCTTTGCTGCCTTCAGAGAAATACGTCACGGCGACAATGCCTCGGACACTGGGAACGTTTGACATGACCGCAATTTATCTTGCGGCGATTTTTTTTATTGGTAACGCCGCGAATACCGCAGGATTTGGGGGAGTGGCATCACTCAGCTATCTGCTTATTGGAGGCATTACCTTTTTTTTGCCTTGCGTCATTGCGGTGGCTCAACTAGGAATGCTCTTTCCACATGAAGGGTCTTTGTATAACTGGACATGTAATGCTCTCGGCAAAAATTGGGGGTTTTTTGTTGGTACAATATACTGGGTGCCAAACGTACTTGGCATCATCGCTGCAGCCGATGGTCTCATCACATACATTCAAGGTCTTAATAATGATTGGTTAACTCAACCCTGGCAACAAGGCTTGGCTATTCTCGCTGTGATTGCTTTCACAACGGTTTTGGCCGTGCAAAGACAGCGTACAACGCAGAATGTTGTCAATATTGTTATTGGAAGTATTCTCATCGTTGTCTTACTGGTTGCTCTATCCGGTATTCTATGGACGCTAAAAGGACACAGTTCCGCGACAGTGCTTACTAACGCGGCAGATTGGCAAGTAAACAACTCGAATTTCTCGCTTTTCGGCTTGATTGCTTTGCTCTACCTTGGCGTGACCATTCCTATGAATATGGCCGGCGAGGTACGCTCTCGGAGAGTTATTACAGGTCATCTTTTATGGGGGACGCTTCTCGTTAGCATAAGTTACATTATCTGCACACTCGTGCCACTTGTAGTTCGTGGATCCGCTCTTACCAAAGCTCCCATTCTTCCCTATGAAATTGTGACGCTTATCGATGTCGTGCTTGGCAAGGTTGTTGGCAGTATCGCCGCGCTTTGCATTCTCGGCTTTTATCTCATCTCCCCACTGGTTTATAGTTACGCCAACGCACGTCTCCTTTTTGTTGCCGCTATAGACAAACGTCTCCCACGGTTTCTTGGTCGCCTAAATCGCAATCGCGTTCCCGCAAATGCCATTATCTTCCAATCTGCTATTGCAGGCAGCATTGTTCTCCTCATCTTTATGGTTGCTCCGTCTGTTGCGTTTCTGGGCAAACCTGCTGATCTTGCGACGGATGTATATAACGTGTTACTGGCAGCCTTGACGCTCATCCTGGCACTCTCGACCATTTTCTTCTTCGTTGATCTGCTGATCGTGTATGCGAGAGATCGTCAAGATTTCCACCGGCAACGTATTTTCCCTATGTGGATGCTGTGGATATGCATGATTGTGGG
>CAXTUE010000222.1:0-1384 GCA_964247355.1 uncultured Ktedonobacteraceae bacterium
GTACTAATATACTAGTGCTTATTCTTGACATTTCATAATATGTCAGCTATACTCATTACGTAGCAAGCAAGCGGTGAACACGATGAACAGCTCAGGCCACTACTCACGGCTTGAGGGCTTCTCCCCACTTTTTTTTCAATCGTCCCCCGCAGTAGATAGCGTGTTATGTTATCCCTTCCCACCAACAGGTATGGTACCTGAATATTCTCCCCTCCCCCTTTTCATAGAGGCTTCTTTTGTGTGCCCTCATGCACACATGGGAGCCTCTCCCCTCTTTTCCTCACATACATGTCCTTCTTATGCCTCCCTAATACCCTCCGAATGTGGCACAAATACGTATCGAACGCGGTGTCTTTGTCCACCACTTCTCCGCTATACTTTCTCTGTAGTCACATGGAGAGTCTATGTGATTGCACACCTTTTCTTGTGGCCGCAGGAATAGCTTGTGTTGAATAGAGCTTGTTGTTTAGACAAGCAGAAGGAGAGCATTTCTATGCGCAGAATCCGAAGCTTTTTCGCGGTCATTGCACTGTTGCTAACACTGGGCGTTCTTCCGCTTCAGGGAACCGCATCTCTAGCAAACGCGGCCTCCGGTGGACACGCGACAGCGGTAATACAGGTTCATCCCAACAGTCCCTGTCCGAAAGCAGGAGCAAACGATTGTTGATCTGGTAACGTACGAAAGCAAGGGAGCACACGACCTACTATACTGTCGTGTGCTCCCTTGCTTTCTTCATATCACATGTGCTCAGCAATCTCGCTTAAACACCTACGATAGCTGATCGTCTCTGCATGTTCAGGTCCTAGCTTTTGCTCGCTTATAAAGAGTGCCCTCTGCCAGAGAGAATGGGCCTGTACCACATCGTTGCGCGCACGCGCGAGAGTGGCCAAGCCGCTGAGATGTTCAGCGAGCGTTGGATGCTCTGAGCCATACGTATTCTCAAGTATCTCAATCGCACGCTTCCAGAGCAGTTCGGCTCGCTCATACATACGTCGCTCATATGCAATTCTTGCTAGTAGGTGAAGGTTACGGGCAACGAGAGGGTCTTCAGGGCCGAGGACTCGTTCATCGGTTGCCAATGTCTGCTGCAACATCGGCTCCGCCAATTCATACTCTCCCCGCTCTAAATAAAGATGCGCAAGATTGACGAACGTGACCAACGTATCCTCGTGCTCAAAGCCTAGCGATTGCTCGCGAATATTCAACGCACGTTGCAGTAGCGGTTCGGCCTTGCTGTACTTGCCCTGATTGCGATAGAGTACACTCAGATTATTCAGACTTTGGGCAACGGTTGGATGATCTGGTCCAAGCAGTTTTTCGCGGATAGCCAGCACTTGCATGTGCAATGCTTCCGCTTGCGCATACTGACTCTGTACGCGTGCA
>CAXTUE010000222.1:1417-3747 GCA_964247355.1 uncultured Ktedonobacteraceae bacterium
GCGAGAGAGTTGAGTGTACCGGCAACATCAAGGTGCTCATATCCTACAACCTGTTTGCGGATAGCCAGCACCTGCTCATACAACGATTGGGAAAGCGTATAGAAGCCGCAGGTATACAAGAAGGAGGCGGAGGCATCAAGCAACTCTATTCCCTCTGGAAAGCGCAGTCCGTACTGCTCGATGAGTGCCGCACATTCGTGAATGTGAGGTATGTAATATTGTAGGTAGTATTGCTGGTGTATACCAGTGTCGCCCCTTGAAAATGCGGCATTAACAACACGTACGACGCACTCCGCCCACGCGCGTTGGGTCTCTTTACTCATCTCCTCTCTGAGTACAGTTTGCACGAGACGATGTATGTCCAGCATATGCGTCTCCCCGTTGCGACGCACGAGCGAATAACTGAGCAATACCTCTAACGTTTCGTTGCGTCTGAAGCCATCGAGTACAGCAGTCCTCGCCGCCGCAGGCAATGCACTGGCACCAGACGTAAGTAATTCTTCAGGAATCGCGTCTGGTGCCAGAAATGCACAGATGCGCAGAATTTCTGCTGCGGCAGGGCTTTGCCGCTCTACCTGTTGAAATGAGAGCGACCATGTAGTATAGACCGTCTCACTATAATTCAGCATGAGGCGGCTATGACGGGCCAGTAAGTCTTTGCGGTGCATAGCATAGAGATCGGGATAATCTGCCAGGCTACATCCAGTTTCTTCAATGTATGCTCCGACCTGAGCGATGGCGAGCGGCAACCCGTCCATCTCCCTGACGATGCGCTCCGCCACCATCTGGTCCGCAGATGGTACGCTTTCGAGTGATGCATCCAGTGCGAGCCGCTTGCTCTGACGCAACAGCAATAACACACCCTCCTGCACACTCAATTTCTCAATCTCGATGCCGATGGCAATTGTGCCCGTAGCAGGATTACGTGTTGTCAGCAAAACATAGCCATTATGACTGGCTGGCAAGAACTCTTGCGCCATCAGGAGGTCATCGGCGTTATCCAGGATAAGCAGCCATTTCGGGTGGACCGACAACCAGTGCTGAACGGCATGCACAGCGCGACCCGTCTCCTGCTCATTCTGCTCTTCAAGAGCAAGTTGTTGCGCGAGTGTCACAAAGTCGGCAACCAGCGATTCACGAGTAGCAGCCCGCATCCAGAATATATTATCGTACTCGTCACCGAAGCGAAAGGCATATTCCATAGCCGTTTGTGTTTTGCCAATACCACCAAGTCCATAGAGTGCCTGCGCTGTTGTCAAGGCCGCAACTTTAGCCGTTGTGAGCCGTGTGTGTAGCAATTCCAGCACGACCTCTCGGCCAGTGAAGAGTGGGTTTCGTTTCGTAGGAATGTTGACGATCCTGTCTTCAAATAATGGTGGTAACAGGCCAAGTTCAGTGATTGACTTGCCTAAAACCTCAAGCAAAGAGGGACGAAAAGAAGGCGTAGGAGTGGTGACTCCGTTTTCCCAGCGATTAACACTGAGCGTCGAGGTGCCAACCAGTTCGGCCAGCTTTGCCTGGGACAATCCACGTTCTAAACGCGCGCTCCGCAAAAGAAGATTTTGAGGGAATTTATGGGCACTTTCCACTCTTACTTACTTACTTTCTTTCATCGAAAACACTGCTTTCTGCTACCCACTCTCCAACAGCACCACCATAGATCGCGTCTTTAAGCAATAAACTCTTTCGCGAAGAGTCGTACAGAGTTCAAAGTCGTTACATCAGGAAAGGTGATGAGCAGTTCTTGCACTCCCGCCTCTTCGTACTCCGTCAGACGTTGACGAATGGTGTCAGGAGTTCCAACCAGAGCACCACGAATACGATCACCGAAACGGCTTCTCATCATCTCAGGAACTGAGGCAAGGGCTTGCTCTTCAGTTTCTCCAATGATGCAAATTGTTGATGACGTGCGCCGAATGCTCTCGTAGTCTCGTCCAACGGTCTCACAATGCTGCTTAATCACATCGAACTTATGCCGAATCGTCGCGATATCACCATTGACGTTGCAAGCATCGCCATATTGCGCGACCAGTTTGAGCGTCACCTTTTCACCGCCACCACCAATCAGCAGAGGAATATGTGGTTTCTGGACGCCCTTTGGTGAGTTGATCGCTCCACGTATCTGATAATACTGCCCCTCAAAGACCGCTTCTTCCTGCGTCCACATCGCCAGGATGACTTGAACCGCTTCACGTAAGTAGCGCAAGCGTTCGGGCGCATCGGGATAGGGATAGCCATAGGCATGATATTCATGTTCATACCAGCCCGCGCCAATGCCAAAGTTGAGCCGTCCATGACTGAGCACATCAACCGTACTCGCCATCTTCGCC
>CAXTUE010000222.1:3773-7559 GCA_964247355.1 uncultured Ktedonobacteraceae bacterium
GCTTTGTATCGCGCGCCAGTGCTGCTGTGCTGGTCCAGCATTCAAACGTCACCTCCTGCGATGGTTGCGGAATGGTGTGAAAGTGATCGACCAGCCAGACCGACTCAAAGCCCGTCTCATCAGCGGTCTGGGCAACACGTGTCATCGTTTCATACGCTTCAACCGGGTCTTTAATGTGCGCAAGGTCCATAACCCATCCCTGCGGCAATGTCAAGCCATACTTCATAGCCATGAAGAAATACCTCTTTCGATAGACTCGTTTTCTCAACTCGTAGAACGTCGGTATCTTCTTCTCTCATATTTCACGAAAGAAGATTTACTCGATGTAAGTATAGCACCAAAATGTTTCCAATATGGAAGAAGGAATGAGTTTCATATGCTCATGTGTTATAGCGAACATGAGGAACACATTTCCTCATACAAATACAGTGTCGAGCGCAGTTGGTACAACAATTTCGTTTGACTAAAGGAGCATTTTATGAACGACGTTAACGATTGGAATAAGCAGGTTATTGAAGAGTTTCACGCAAATGGCGGCAAGGTTGGCGGTCAATTTGAAGGCATGAACATAGTCTTGCTGCACACGGTTGGCGCAAAGAGTAATCAAGAGCGCATCAATCCACTGGCATACTTCAAAGACGGCGACAACTACGTCATCATTGCGTCCAAAGCTGGCGCGCCAAGCAATCCCGACTGGTACTACAATATACTGGCCCATCCCGATGTCTCGCTTGAGGTCGGCACAGAGCACTTCAAAGCGCATGCCACCGTTCCCGAACGCCAGGAGCGCGACCGCATCTTTGCCGAAGTTGCGCAAAAGGCACCCGGCTTCGGTAAATATCAAGAGAACAATCCGCGCATCATTCCAGTTGTTGTGCTGGAACGCGTCAAGTAAAAAGGTAGAGAAAAGCACAACAGCAAGCAGCAGTGCTGCTTGCTGTTGTGCTTTTCTCTATCCGAAAACAGCCTTCCTCACGCTGTCGGCGTATACTTCGGCGGCCTCGGTTGAGATCGCTTCCAGAATTTTTTCAGCGACATATTCGGGGCTATCGATAGGCATAGCTCCTGGTCGGTTTTGCGTTTGTCGCGGTCCATTAGCGAGATTAGTATGAAAGTCAGTCGCCGTCATACCAGGATAGACCAGGCCCACACGAATATTCGCATCAGCAAGTTCATAACGGGCGGTTAGTGAAAGCGCATTCAACGCGTATTTTGTAGAGGCATAGGGGCCAACCGTCGCTTGCTTTAATAATTCGATTGGAATCTTCGCCGTCCCCGAACTGATATTAATAATCACGCCACCGCCCTGTATGCGCATGATTGGCACAACGGCCTGCATCGCCACAATAACGCTCACGATATTCAATTCAAGAACCGAACGAAACTGCTCTATGTCAACGCTCGCAACAGGTACATGCAAGCCCTGTCCCGCGTTGTTAATTAACACGTCAATACGCCCAAAGTGCTGGTGCGTCTGCTCAACCATCCGCCGCACCTCATCTTCATGACGCATATCGGTGGGAAGCGCGATAGCATCTGGTAGTTCCGACACGATTTGCTTTAGTGTATCAGCAGAGCGGGCGGCGAGTGCAAGCTTAGCACCCTTCTGTGCCAATAGTTGCGCGGTTGCCAATCCGATGCCACCGGAAGCTCCCGTAATAAGCACAACTTTATTTGCGATATCCATATGAAAATCCTCTTTCTAGTAGGATGTGTAGTTAACGATATGATGTACTATATCACGCCCTTTGATACACCGTAGTAGTCTGTCAAAGATGATTTGGCACTTTTTCAACGGCTCGATTGAGCATAAAGACACTGTTTAGAGGCTATCAAAAAGTGACAAATGTCCTTTGACGGTCTAGTAGGGATCGCATTTATCGCGTCCTGCTCGCTTTCGATATGTCAACAAGGACGTGATGAATGCGGTCTCTACACAACGCCCTTCAAATATGCGACAATGCAAAGGGAAACTTTTTACTGCTACTTATAGAACAAGAGGAGATATCGACATTCATGTGCTATGACGACAATGCACGTCCACCTATTCCACAGGGACCGAATGGATCGGCCCGTGGTGAAGATATTGTGTTGACAGCCCAAGATGGCAATAAGTTTGCTGCGTTCGTGGGTCATCCCAGCAAACCTACTGGCCCACAGATTGTGATTTACCCTGATGTGCGTGGCCTCCACCAATTCTACAAAGAATTGGCGTTGCGCTTCGCCGAAGCTGGTATCGCGGCGGTGGCGATGGATTATTTTGGACGCACGGCTGGTTTGACTGCGCGTGACGACTCGTTCGAGTTTATGCCTCATGTGCAACAATTACGCCTGACAAATGTGCTGGCGGACGCTAAAGCATCACTCGCGCATCTTAAAGGGATCGCAGGTTCGTCCGATGCAGCCTTCACTGTTGGCTTCTGCTTAGGCGGTAGCCTCTCACTCTACACCGGAACGGAGGACATGGGGTTAACTGGCGTCATTGGCTTCTACGCAGGTCTGAGCCGTAAGTTTGATGAGCAAAAAGGGACGGTGCTTGAGGCCGCCGACAAAATCAGAGTTCCGGTGCTCGGCCTCTTCGGTGGTGCCGATCAGGGCATTCCACAGGAGCAGCAACTTGACGAGCAACTGGACAAAGCAGGTGTGAAACACGAAGTCATTGTCTACCCCGGCGCGCCCCATAGTTTCTTCGACCGCAAATACACCGAGTTCGCGCAGGAATCTGCCGACGCATGGCAACGCATCCTCGGCTTCATCGAAGACCAATCACAGGTTGTCCCTTCATAAAAACAGAAAAACATGCACATCCAGGTGCATCGCGGTACGCGATGCACCTGGATGTGCATGTTTTTCTGTTTTTCCTACCCCTATTGCCTTTTGGTGTATACTCCGCTATACTGGTCGAGTACAACAATATAGATACTCCAATGCTGATGAAGAGGAGTAGCTCATTGAGAGTAGCAGAGAGTCGGTGGGTGGTGCAAACCGGCGATTCGAGATGAGCGAAGGGCGCTTCGGAGTTGGATTGAATGAGTGGCTTCACACAGGTGAAGAAGCAGGGTGGAACCGCGCTTCATGCTGTAAGACGCTGTGGCCCAGGCCAGCGCGAGCATGTGTCGTCCCTGGGCATACTAGATGCCTGGGGCTTTTTTATTGGAAAGGACACACTCATTCATGACACAGATAGAGAATAAGCCTGAGATCAGTGATACGCCTCTGGTCCCCATTGAGAAAATCGTGTCGCTCTGCAAGCGACGCGGCTTCGTGTACCCCAACTCCGAAATCTATGGCGGCGTCTCAGGCATCTACGACTTCGGGCCGATGGGCGTCGAGTTGCGCAACAATATCCGCCGCTACTGGTGGTGGTCGATGGTGCAGAACCACGATAACGTGCTTGGCATAGAGGGTGCCATCATCACGCATCCCCGTGTGTGGGAGGCCAGTGGACACGTCGAGAACTTCGTCGATAAGCTCGTTGACTGCAAAAAGTGCAAGCGCCGTTTCCGCACCGATCATCTTGAGCCAGAAAATCTTGAGCAACATAAGTGTCCGGTGTGCGGCGGCGAACTCACCACGGAGCCGCGCGTCTTCAACCTGCTGATGGAAACCTACCTCGGCGTGGTCGAGGGCGACCGCATGAAAACCTACCTGCGCGGTGAAGCCTGCCAGGACATCTACCTGGACTATGATAACGTGCTCAAATCTTCACGTGTACAGGTGCCGTTCGGTATCTGCCAGATTGGTAAAGCCTTCCGCAACGAGGTCACGCCCGGCAACTTCCTGTTC
>CAXTUE010000223.1:0-7515 GCA_964247355.1 uncultured Ktedonobacteraceae bacterium
CTTCCCTAGTAAAAAAAGGTACCCTTCAGCGTGTCATTATGTGTAGTCGGTACGATGAAAAGTATTTTATATGCTACACTAGCGTCATACATGTATTCGCAATAGGAACAAGTATCGAAAGAGTTACGCCATGACATTCATTAACAATACACTCAAGAAGACGCCATATCTTATGCTGACACTTGCTCTGACGCTTGTCTTCTGGGCATTCTATACCTTCTTTGATCTGAGACAGGGCGGGACGCACCTGACTATCTTTTCGCTGCATGTGATGTCGTTTCAATTCTTCGTGGAGCACTTTGGATTGCTCTATGTTGCGAGCCGTGTTGTACTAGACCTCTTGATCGCGTTTTTCTCCGCGCTAACTCTTGTGCTAGTCGTCGATAATTATCGCAATGGAATGCTTGGGAGTTCTGCATGTTCTACAGGAGCAACCTTCCTGCTTGGTTTTGCCACGTTTGGTTGCCCATCCTGTGTCGTGCCGCTTGCGGGTACATTTGGTGTTATACTCACGTCGCAGTCGCTTCCCCTATTCGGCTTCGAGTTCAAGTTTCTCTCTTTGCTTATCAGCATTGGTACGCTGTTCTGGCTTTTGAACAGACTAAAGCGAACATCAAACCCTGCTATTGCGGTAGTGCCGTCTCCATTTATCTCTTCCCAAAGGAAACCATAGTAAACACTATACAAGGTATGGTACAATAGGAGTATGGTTGGTGAACGTACGTGTGCGGTTGGATAAGATAACTTACCAGGACTTGACGCTAGATCGCTATTTGGGAGCATAGTATTCAGGTTGGGCTGCTCTGGTACACATTGTAGCGGCCCATGAACTTTCAAATGTGCTATGGTTTACGTCATATGAGTACACGCTGGTACTTCTTTTCGTGAGTTCCATGACGGTGAGTTATACCAAAGCTTGCGCTGTCGGAGTGAGAGTCGAGTACAAAAATGGCTTACTCGCTCATTCTGAACGTATCGTTCTTCTCGCTATTGGTCTATTATTCAGCGTCAGTATTCAAATACTGGCAACATTCACGGTCTTTTCTCATGTGTCAGCCGGAGGGCGTAAAGACGCTATATGGCGGATTACATAAAGAACGCAACACTTTGGTGCAAGCATAGTATTGGGCCTACTGGAGTTATGATGCTGGTAGGCATGCTGTACTCCTTCTGGTAAAGATGGACGAGTAAGCGTCCGTCCTGTACATACCCCGTTCCGCCGTTCGGCAGGTATGTAGAGTAGTTGATATGGTAAATAACGGCGTAGATAAAGACAAGATCGGACCGACTCCCAAGCAGAGCGTAGTGTAAGACTACAGCCCAGAAGAAGAGAGGAGCGGAGAAGATAAACAGGCGAGTTGTTCGCTTGTTTCCCGCTCGTTGACGACGCGGATCGGTACAGGGGAGAATGTACACTCATAGGTAGAGACGTGTAAGGTACAAGAACGTTTTGTGAAATTAAGTACATCCTCTCTTTACCCGAAAACCCGTTGCGTGCCTTGAACGCAAGCAAGGGATGAGACCACTGACAGTGGTCCGCCCCGCATATCTTCAACTATCAAAGGGTCTGATACATCAGGTCCTTCCAGGACGTATATTACAACGCGCTCCGGTCCGTGCTCAGTGAGACTGGAGATATTAGTGACAACACAACATACAGAAAACGAACACAACGAAGAACACGGCGCACATGCCGTCGATGAGAGCGTTGTGGCTTCACAACATACCCCTGACACATCTGTAGCAGACGATGTTCCGTCCTCTTCTGACGAAACTCCGTCTGTAACTCATATGTCTACAAATACAGATACCTCCTCAGAAGTTGGTGACATGCCATCCGAGCATTCGTCTTCTTTAGAAGAAACGCGCTCTATAACAACTGCATCATTTGCGGAAGAGACTGGTAATACCATTCCAGAACTCGCCAGCGTTATCAATGCTGAGGACATACAGGTTCCCGCGCAGCAAGAGGAAATGTCAACCCATGCTACTCAAGATGCAGTATCGACAACTTCAGCAGAAGATACGCAAACGCCTGCACAACAAGAGCTAGCACCTGCGGCAACGACTGAAAACGCACAGGAGCAGAGGACCATTGCGAACCAAGTGACGGATGAGCAACATCAAAGCGTAGCATCTGCGGAGAGAAACGAGCCGGTAGAAGAGTTGATAGCACCTGACGCACAAGCAGAGCAAGTCACTCCTGAGACAGTTGATGCAGTTGCGGCTCCCGTGTTTCTTGTAGAGAGCGAAACCGTGGCTACCGAGATTATGCCTGAGGCAAGCGAGGAAGCGGTACGTCCTTTTACAGCATTCATCGAAGAGTTCCATCAAGCACAGGCTGAAGCTGAGGCGCAGGCTGAAGCTGACTTGACGGCTTCATTGCAAGGCGTACAACAAGGTACACAGGCAGAGGCGTTCTCAGAGTTCGCAAACCCCGAAATGGTGGCAACCGCCGTAGACTCACCCATCTCACTCGAAGAGGCGTTGCCGCCAGTTGATTTTGGTGAAGGTTCCGCCTTTATTCCCACCAGCGATGAAACGGCAACGGTAAATGTTGCCGAAATAAACACGCCCGCTCTCGCAGAAGCCGCAGTAGACGAAGCAAATCAGCGAGTTGCGGCAGTTGAGGAGACGAGCGGGGAACAGGTAGCAGCACCGGCAGTACAGCCAGTAGAACGTCCTGTCTCACCATTGCTCCGCCCTGCTCTGCGGCCTCGCCCGCGACATGGAGTAACGCGTCATCGAGATGAAGTTACGGCACCCGCAGCTAATCCTACGTTGACTGAATCATCGACTCCATCAGGAGGGACAGCAACAACGACACAGGCAACACAGGAAGTTATGACCACTTCCGAACCGCCAAAGGAAACGGCTAAGCCGCCCCGTCGCTATCGTTTTGACCGTCCGGCACCGCAAGTAGCTCAAACAACGCAAACACAGGTGACATCTCCGGTTAGCAAACCAGCGACATCAGTGGCGGCAAATACAAATAACGGTGGAGCATTGACGCCTCCTCCTGCATCACTGCCAACACCAACGTTTGCGCGTGTAGAAGAAAATGCTGCACCAAAGAGTGCTAGCGTCAGTACACCTACAACAAGCGTGACCGAACAGACGAGCGGGGAGTCAGCAAGTACGGAGAGTACGAGCATTGTTTCTCCACCAGTAGAGCAGGTGCGTCGCCGGAACGGTGCGGAGCGTCATGCACGTCAAGAGCGTGAGAAGGAGCAAAATGTGCTACCTCCAGTTGTAGCACCCCCGTCGGTGGCAGACATTGCAGCAGCACTTGTAAGCGAGACTAAGGCCGAAGAGGTTGCGCCAGAGGATTTGCCCCCGTTGGAATACGCGGAGCTACAAAAGGCAAACTCGTCTCGCCGTCGTCGTCGCCATCGTGCTCCCACTCCTGTGGCTACACCAGTAGCAAAAGAAAGTACAACAAGCACAAATGGGACACAGGCAGGTACTCCACTTACGCCAGCATCGCCAATAACGCCGCCAGCTCCACTTGCGCCAGCATCGCCAATAACGTCGGCACTCCAAAACGGTGCGTCTGGAAAGCCAGCAGTACCTTCAACAGCAACTGCGGCTTCCTACGCGATCACCTCTGGTTATACGGTAGGGCAGATGAATCAGGGGAATGAGGAAAGTGGTCCATTTATGGGACCTGAGCCATCACCGGCACGAGGGAGTGTCAACACGACGCGTGATGGGCGAACGGTGCGCGTTGAGTCACAGCCACAGCGTTCGGCACCGTATCAAACACGAGCTGCCGAGGGTATGCTGCCAGTTGCCGCAATGAATCACTTTGCCAATATAGTGTCACAGGCCATTCAGACACAATCGGACCGTATGGTAACGGAACTACGGCGCGCGAATCAGTCACCGACAAATGTCTCGGTCTCACTGCCGCCCTTTCCTTCAACGGAGCGTGTAGGTGTGTTTGTCGACGTTGCCAATTTGCTCTACTCAGCCCGTACGCAGCGCATTGCCATTGACTTTGGCAAGCTGCTCGACTTCTTACGTGGCAATCGTCGCCTGATACGCGCACATGCCTATTGCCCAACCAGTCCACAACCCGGCGATGAGCAAATGTTCCTCACAGCGGTCAAAGGGCTTGGTTATCGCATCACGACGAAGAACTACAAGACCTTTGCCAGTGGCGCGAAGAAGGCCGACCTCGACCTCGACCTGTGTATGGATGTCGTGCGTATCGTCGATGGCAAGGCCGTCGATGCCATTGTGCTTGTGAGTGGCGATAGCGACTTCATGCCAATGCTTGACTACTGTTCCGATCATGGAGTGCGTGTGGAAGTGGCCGCCTTTGACGAGGCCATGTCCGCGACTCTGCGCCAGAGCTGCGATCTCTTCATCAATCTCTCCATGCTCGAAGAAATTCGCGCATAGTAGTAACTGGACACAAATGAGGCCAGGGCACCCGCTGCCTTCATCATTCCCCAAATGCGGCTCGGGAAATGCTCCTCCCATACGACGGGTTGTATGGGAGGGGCATTCCCCTTTCGGGTGCCCTGGTCTTACTTCTCAAATTAATTTTTCAACGCGCATCCTTATATCGTATGTGAGAAATGCTCATCTTAAGACGTATGTCTTAGTAGATGGGTATTTCACTGTAGCTTGCCTTGGTGAGCAATGCCCGTGACGTGTATTAGCATCGAAGCAGAATAAACTACCTGCAAGCAAACTATTTATAGGTCTTTTGCTTTGGCTAATCATTCAAGTGTTCTCTTCTAATGAAGAAGAAAGGACCTATCCTTTATCCCCAAGCTTGTGAATGTCGCGCCCCTCCCCTTGCTCTTATCCCTCCTGCTTGTTGCCTGCGGTAGCTGTGGCGGCTCAGGTGGTACAAGTAGTGGTGGTGGGGGAGGCACGACGCCCACCTCGAGCTTGAAAGTAGCACTCGTGACAGATATCGGTGGTTTGAACGACAACGGTTTCAACCATCTTGCCTACATCGGTTATCAAAAGGCTCTCTCGCAGTATAGCTTTAAAGAAAAGGTTATTCAGACAACCTCGCAGAACGATTATGTAACAAATCTGACGCAGGCTGCGCAGGTTGCTGACCTCGTTCTAGCGGTAGGTTTCTTGATGCAGCAACCACTGGATAAGGTTGCCAAGCAGTTTCCCAGCAAAAAATTTGGCATCATTGACGGGTGCGCCACTGACGCCAAAGGCAACTGCGATAATTTACCCAATGTCGCGCCACTGTTCTTTAAAGAGCAAGAGGCTGGTTGTCTTGTCGGTGCCATTGCAGGCCAGATGGAGGCCGATGGGAAAGCAAAGATTCCAAACCTGCTCGGCTCAAATACGATTCTTGCAGTAGGAGGTCTGGACATTCCACCGGTTGATCGCTATATTGCGGGCTACAAGTACTGCGCGCAAAAGGTTTCGTCTTCTGTCAAGGTCCTGGTAAACTTCTCGCAGAGCTTTACAGACACCGCTAAATGTAAAGACATTGCCAATAGCCGTATCACGAATGACAAGGCTGACATCGTGTTCCAGGTCGCAGGTGGCTGTGGTGTCGGGTCACTGGATGCCGCGCACTCAAAGAACGTCTATGGTATTGGTGTTGATGCCGATCAAAGCTCGCTCAACTCAAGCGTTATCACCAGCGCGCTCAAACGCGTCGATACCGCTGTCTATGACACCATTAAGAACACCGAAGATGGCAAGTTCACTAATAGCCCTGCGCCATTTGACCTTGCTCACGACGGTGTTGGCTACGCGCCTCTCATCAGCAGCCTGCCCGCCGATGTCAAGGCCAAAGCCGACGATTTCGCGAACCAGATCAAGTCCGGTTCCCTCACCATCCCTGAGAAGATTTCATAGTTTTGAGACGCAAGCAGACAGGGGAGCAACCGTCAATGCGGTTGCTCCCCTTTATATAGAGTGTTAAGCCGCGTAAGAATTGAGAACCCAGAGCGCGGTCTGCTCATCATTCACAGTAGAAATTTGCCTAGCTAGCTGATTCAGCATATCAACATTTTGAATATTTCCGATACGCTCCTGTGCAACCTCAGCAAGTACGGGAAAACGAGCCTCAACCAGAGTTCTGACTATCTTTTGTGCAACTCTTGTCTCGCCTTCGGCCACCTTCTCCTTAACTTCTGGATCATTATCAAAAAGGCTATTGTATTCATGTACGTTGTCGCGTATCATTTGTTTCTCCTGTTCTGTCAAAGACGTTGAGCGATTAAGGATAACCCTAAAACGAGCTAAATGATTAATGAAATTGTCTCGCGTATAATATTGTTTCATCGTATTTAGAGCATCTATAAGAAGCGGAACACTAGCACCTTTCATAGCGGGTAAGAATGCGTACATAGGAATTACACGATCTCGCATAACCTGTTGCGCGTCCTGCTCCCAAAGAGCTATGACTCTGTAGTCAAATTGTAGTAGTGCTTTAGAACCACTTTTCTCAAGGATAACAAAACGTTCTCAAATTGTTCTTGTTTTCGTCGTGTCTTGTAACCCTAGCTGCTCAATAGCTTGTTTGCGCAAGATGAACTTTTGCACTTTGCCACTGGCAGTCATGGGGTAGTTTTCGACGAACTGGAAGTAGCGCGGCACTTTTTGATGGCTGATGTGCTGTTTGCAGTAGGTGCGGAGTTCGTCCTGTGTTAGTGTTGCACCTGGTTTGAGACGAATTACGGCAAGCAACTCCTCACCAAAGAAGGCATCGGGCACACCGAGAACTTGCGCATCGGCTATCTGCGGGTGACGGATTAAGAAATCTTCGACCTCGCGTGGGAAGATGTTCTCGCCGCCACGAATGACCATTTCTTTGAGGCGTCCGACGATGTTGATGTAGCCCTGCGTGTTCATTGTGGCAAGGTCGCCGGTGTGCAACCAGCCTTCGCTATCAATCGTCTCCGCCGTTTTTTCGGGCATATTGTAGTAGCCCTGCATCACGAGGAAGCCACGACAACACAATTCGCCACGGTCTCCACATGGTACAATTTGTCCCGTAACGGGATGAATAATCTTGACCTCAACATGCGGTAGTGGAAGACCAACCGTTGCGGATTTCAGTTCAAACGAGTCGTGGGGCAGCGTCAAGGTAATCGCGGCACTGGATTCTGTTTGGCCGAAGACGATTGCCACGTTCGCGCCGATGCGCTCTTTCACCTGCTCCATGAGGTAGACAGGGACAGAGGCGGCACCGCTGACGACAGCATGGAGTGAGCAGAGATCATACTTCGCGAAATCGGGATGTTGCAGAATTGCCAGGAGCATGGTTGGCACAGCACCAATAGTTGTACAGTGTTCGCTATCAATAATTTGTAGCGTCTTGAGCGTATCGAAGGCCAGCATAGGATGCAGCGTTGCTCCCGTGTAAATGGCTCCAAGTACAGCCAGGACGCAACTACCGACATGAAAGAAGGGCATTGCAGTACAACTCTGTTCGTTTGCTCCTATACCCCAACGGTCCATAAATGCTGCTGCGTTATTGAGAATGCCATAGTGTGTCAGCATCGCGCCCTTTGGAAAGCC
>CAXTUE010000224.1:0-7514 GCA_964247355.1 uncultured Ktedonobacteraceae bacterium
CTTCGCCGCCAATCGCGGGCGGATAAAACTGGGCTAACATTAGGATACGCATACTGTTTCCCTTTGATGCTGTAATACTTCCTGATAGACATGTTCGATACGTGCGACTACCATTCCGGCTTGAAAATTGGCCACGTGTTCTTTTGCCCTCTTGCCCATTTGCTCTCGCAATTCAGAATGTTCTGACAGCACGAGCATTGCCTCGTACAAGGCTTGTATGTCGCCTGGGGGAACAAGTAAACCTGTTTCGCCATCTCTAACGATATCTGAAAGACCTCCTATACGCGATGCAATGACTGGTCGTCCGACAGCCATTGCCTCCATCGCTACAGTTGGACAGGGATCATGCCAGATAGAGGGAGTAATAGCAAAGATACAACGTCGCCAAGCCTCCATAACGGCATCGTGGGGCCAACCTGGAAAGACTACTACATTGGGCGGAATAGTCACGGAAAGGTCATTGCAAAACTTTCCTATCAGCACAAGTGGGATAGAACGTTGCAATTTCTCATAGGCTTGCAGCAGCACCTCTACTCCCTTATCACGTTTCACATCACCAACGAAGAGCATGTACGGCTCTTTGGGCAGTTGGTCTACAAGAGCTGTGTTGGTACATGGCTCTTGTGCGATGTTGTCAGGAACAAAGTTGGGAACGACTTGATAAGGAACATGGCGTGAGGCAAGCTGTGTCCCCTCAGCTACCGCCTGGCTCACGGGAAGAAACATATCAACTATCTGGTCTTCTACCTTGCTTCCCACCCAATTTGTCATTAGTGTTGGAACGCCCTTCGTCATACCAAAGAAATCAGCAGCGCACTCTACACATTTTGTGAAAGCTGGTCCAGTACATAGCTTATTATGATAGGTGAGTCTTTGTTGTACACAAACTAAACTGTAGTCATGGAGCGTCAGGACAAGTTTGGCCTTGCTCAATACTTTTAGAGGTAAGACCGAGTGAATGATCCAGTTGTGAGCGTGGAGTATATCGGGTCGCTCTGCAAGAATAATTTCTCGTAGGGCTAAGGCAAGCTCAGGGTCAGGAAACGGCGGAGCGTATTGCCTATCTTGCTCACTGAAGAGCACGCTAATTCGTTGCATGGTGCCGCGAATGCGATGCACACGAACGCCGTTATCAAGCTCTTGCGCGGGTGCATCGCCGTGGCGCAGCGTCGCGACCGAGACATCGTGTCCTCTCTCCGCAAGAGCTAGAGCCAGATTGCGCACATGGCGCTCTTCGCCGCCAATCGCGGGCGGATAAAACTGGGCTAACATTAGGATACGCATACCGGCTCCTTTACACATGAAGCATATACGGCTCGTACTTCTTGTGCGCACTGATCCCATGTTGGGAGTGCAAAGTCTGCTGGTGGCAGTAGTGGCTCTTCAATTTGTTGTAGGACCGCGTGTGCGATCTCGGTGGAAGAGCTATGTAGTGGAATGGCGCGAACCAGACCTTGCTGTGCCAGTTCGCTCATGCCAGAGGTATCGGCGACCAGTACAGGCCGTCGTACAGTGAGACCCTCCATGACCGCGACGGGATGAGCCTCGTAGTCGCTCAACAGTGCAACGACGGACGCTTGTGAGAGTACCCGTGCCATCTCTTGCCGTTCGCTTGCCGGAATCAGTCGGATATCTACATGCTCTGCCACGCCCATGCGTTGTGCGAGTGTGCGTAGCTCCGTCTCATATGGACCAGTGCCCAGGATTAAGAGTCGCGCATCAGGCCGTTTTTCGCGTATAGAGGGGAGTGCCGAGATAAGACGATGATGGCCTTTATACTGCTCAAGTCGGCCAGGAGAGATAATGAGTGTTCCTGAATTGGTTGATGCTAGTTGTACATCTGGTAGCGGAGTGCCGCCGTTTGGAATAACTGTAAAGCGCTTGCGTGAGAGGCGCAGGAGTGAGCGAAAGTAGTTGGCCTCGAAGTGCGAGACACCAATGAGCTTTGCCGCACCTTGAAATAGTGCTCGTTGAGCGTACCACTGCGTATCGCGTATGGCAGTGCGTAGCCGAGATGAGTTGCCACCGGTGTGAAATGTGACGACATAAGGAATGTGTGCCTGCTGAGCGGCAAGCATTGCCAGTGGAGGTACAAAAGTATGGCAACCCTGACAATGCACTAAGTCCCAATCGCCCTGCTGAATAAGGGCATACATTTCTGGTGCGATATGATAATCGCGTTCTTCTGGCCAGGAGTGGACGCGTAAGACACGCATGCCCTCGATATATTCTTCGCGTGGCAATGACTTCGGAGCGGTTCGTGGTCGCGTGGTGAGTACAGTGACCTCGACTCCATCCCGTGCTAAGCGTCGTCCGACCTCATATACATGTGTTTCAATGCCACCCATAAAGGGGAAGAAGCGTGCTACTACCATGAGCACGCGTAGTGATTGTTTTTGTTGTGTCAACATACATATACCCTTCTACCCATTCATCCAACTATATTTCGATTGACAAGAATTGCCACAGGCCAGTATAGCAAATATTTTGCGTTTGCCCTAAAACGGTACTTTTGGTACACTTATAACTCATACCTTGAGTAAACGTGTAGGTTTCAGGCGCCCTGTGGGCGTACCAGCGTGGTATGCTGGTATGCGTGGCAAGGTGTGTTCCATGTGTTGTAGGGCCTGAATGCCGGGATAGCTTTGCGCGATGGCTGGCATAGATGTGGTCTCGACGAGCCAGACGGCTTGAATCTCCTGGGAGTTTTGCGCGTCTTGAACCTCTAATGCCTTCTCAGACCAGACGGCTTTATAGACGGTGGGAAACATGCAGAGGGCTTCGACCGCTATCGCGGCTACCCAGCCAACACTCAGGCCGGTGAGACCTCCAATGTGCGCGCCGAAGGCGGCAGCGACGACCTCAAGTATGCCACCGGGAAGAATACCGAGTATCGCGCCGCCAATCTGGTCTTGTATGCGGCAGATAGAGATGTAGTGATTCTTGATGATCAGAGGAAAGGCGGCAAGTGCCAGTGCGCGTAGGCACCACGCGGCATTTTCAGCATAGGTGCTACCAAAGATACTCAGCACTTGAGTTGTGCCGAACTGCAAGACGATATTAGTAAGAAGGCCGGTGAGTACTGCGAGTCCGATGGTGACACGTGCTTTATGGGCAAGTGTTGCTGGTTGTGCAGAATTCATGGCGTGTAGCACCGTTGTCAGTGCCCCTGGAATGACAAACACAAAACTGACGATCATCCATGAGACATAAAACCATGCGTTCATCCTGGCCGAGAGCAGTGCAGTTACCATGAGAGGCAAAACTTGCGTTGGAAATTGCAATATCAGGTTGAGCATGTGATGCTGGACTGCGGCTCCTCCCATTTTACGGAGCAAGCCCCATTGTGGTAGATAGCGCTTAATGCCCTGTTTTTTAAGCGCAATTGGTATGACAAGTACAAGCATTGAAAGAGCACTTGAAACGGCCCACAATGCGTAGAGCGCGATACCAATATTCCGTGTGAACCAGGAACTCACGACAAAGAGTGTGCCAAGTTTTATGATGGCAAAGAGCGTATTGCGCCAGAGTTGTAGGCTTCCGCGCAGTAGTCCAATCAATGCTTGATCGAGCACGAGCGTTATGGCATTGAGGCTAACGCCTACGGCAAAAGTAATGCTGTCAACACCACTTGCTCGTAGAAGTTGAAAGCTCGGAATGGCATAGGGGGCAAGCTGTGCGAACGCTATGCCTACACAGGTACCAACGAGACTCACGACAAGCAGGGCGGTACTTATTAAAGAGGCTTCTCTTCCAGGTTGGCGTGGCAGCTCCGTAATCAGTAATGTGCCGAGTCCCAGCACACAAAAACTTCCCAGCAGCATCATTGCTGAAATGCAGGCCGAGGCGAAACCAATGGATTCTGGTGAGAAGTAGCGTGCCGCGATCCACCAGTACACGAAGCCAAGTGCGGATGTTATGGCGGTTGTGCCAATCAGTGAACCTGCATTCACCAACATTACGCTATGAGATTTAAGCCATTTGAGCAATGCAATCACTGGACCAATACACTTCCTTTGCTACATCTAATAGAATTAGACCCCTACACGTGTGTTTCTACGGGTATGGGTTGTGGAATTGTCACCACACTTGTTTCATCATGAGTGTAGACAGGGCGGGCAAGTGCGCCCATGAGATAACCGGCGGCAGTTGTGGCAAGACCAACTAGAATTGCGGCAGCCCGTTGTAGCCCTGTTGTGTCGCGTCTTAGAAGGCAGTCTGCGATACCACGTGCAACGCCAGAGGGTAGGATGTTCAGGATGTAAGAACCCTCGCTTGACAGGCTGTCTTTCGCTCCAACGTGACGCGTGATGACGGCTTTCGAGAGTCCTTCGGCGTAACAGCGTGTGAGAAAATAGTGCCATGTGGCGCGGCGGGCGGGAATAAAGTGATAGATGCTGGCTTGTGGCTCATAGAGAAACTTTTTGTGCGGATAGTGTTGCTTCGCACGAATACAAAATTCGGTTTCTTCACCCCCCAGCACATATTTGCCGATGTGTCCAATGTCGCTTCTGAAGCCGCCAACGGCCTCGAAGACTTCGCGCCGGACGCACATACAGCCTGCCCAGAGATTTCGTACCTCAACTGGATGAGTTGGTACAGTCTGGTAAGAGCAGCCGAGAACCCAGTAAAATTCTTCTGGAAACCAGCGTGGGGGGGTGCCTTCCCACTGTGGTTTGACTGTGCCTCCTGCTCCTAGCACCATTGGATCGGTACAGCACATGCTCAGCGTCTCTAACCAGCCCGGCTCTGCGGTGGCATCGTCGTCAAGGCAGGCGATGTATGTTCCGCATGCGTATGCGACACCGGTGCTACGTGCGCCAGATACGCCTTTAGGACCGCTATTTGCCAGCACGGTAATGCCGGAAATGGAGGTGCGAGCGCGTTCAAATAATGCTGTGTTGTAGTCGATAACGACGATAATCTCGCGAGGCGATACCTCTTGTCGCTGGACAGACTCGACGGCCTGCACGAGATGTTGCCATCGCTCCTCCGTATATGCGCAGATCACAACAGAAACGTCGAGTGCTCTCATAAAGTTTCCTCCTCTACCCTATCCCTATCTACATTTATGGTTGTGTTTATATTGTTTATAGACGGACAATTTATCGTCTATGAGTTGTTTGTCGAGTTGTATGGATTGTGAGACGTGTGTTGAGTATAGCCGATAAATCGGTTTGACGGCGGACGCGATACATCTGGTCCCTACGAAAAATGCCGGGTCAATATTTCTGGACTATTGCGGCGCACTATTTGCCACATGGGAGTCCGTATACGCGCGTATATGTTAAAAAGTGTTGTGCTGTATGTGCTTTTGCCGGTAAGCAAGGCTGCAAAGTCTTCCAGGCTGGTTGATGGCTTGACCATAAGACGTGGCAGTGCGAATGGTTGTGTGTCAGCGATGTGCATGGCATGTTTGACTGCACAGGCCGAGGTAAATCCGATTGCTTGCACTACTCTTTGTAGGCTCGGAGTGTAGTAGCCATAGGGATATGCAAAACTTGGAACGTTTTGGCCCAGATGTTCCTCCAGCATATGTTTGCTTGTGAGTATCTCGTGTTGTGCTTGCGGAAGCGAGAGCATATCGAGCTGGAGATGTGTATGGCTATGGGCACCGCACTCTATACCAGCCATGTGAGCCAGCACGATCTCTTTCCACGTCATCATACGGCGGGCTGATTCGCCCTCTCGTCGCAACCAGTCGCAGGTGCCGCCGACAAAGGCGGTGGTGATGTAGAGTGTGGCCGGAAAATTGTGACGTGTGAGAACGGGCAAGGCGTCCGTGAAAAAATCGGCCATGCCGTCATCGAAGGTCAAGACGACAGGCTTTTCGGGCAGATGCTCTACCGCACCTGTTACAAGCTGAGTGACCGTTAGTGGTGTGTAGCCGTGTGTAGACAGGTACACCATCTGTTCCGCGAATTGTGCTGGCGGCACCGCGAACTGCTTAAACTTTGGATTCGCACTATGCGAGATACTATGATACATCAGAATTGGTATATTTTTAGAGAAGAGCGGGGAGGCATTACCTACTCGTTGCACGTCTTGTATTTTATTCATCTTACTTGCCGTCCTTTCTCTACAGGAGTAGAAGGTATACGCACAGTGCGTGCTGCTTGCACGGGTGCGACGGAATGAAAGCGTTCCTGTACGATTGTTTTAAGCACACGCCAGCCATCGCGGAACGTGCGCAGGTTGCTTTCGCCATGTACGCGTGAATACTCGAAGCTTGGCACCTCAACAATTTTGAATTGTGCCTTGTGCATGCGTAAGTTCAGGAGTGTCTCGATCTCAAAGCCGTCACAGTCGATGTTGATATCGTTCAGGCAGTCCTTCCAGAAGGCATTATAGCCGTAGCAGAGATCGCTGAAGTGCGTCCAGAACAGGAGATTGACAAGTTTGCCTAGCAGGTAGTTGCCGGTACGACGCAGGAAGGTGATATCATTACTGCCCCCG
The DNA here is from genome assembly GCA_964247355.1 of uncultured Ktedonobacteraceae bacterium. GTDB lineage: Bacteria > Chloroflexota > Ktedonobacteria > Ktedonobacterales > Ktedonobacteraceae > JBBQVS01. Next base: position 6,457 of record CAXTUE010000224.1, read on the forward strand.
CCGAGTGCGAAGCGCGATCCCTTCGCGAAATCAGAACCCGCGACCAGTGCCTCAACGAAGCGTGGTATCTCTGCCGGGTCTGCCGAGCCATCGGCATCAAGCATGACAATGATGTCTCCGGTACAGGCCGCGAAACCGATACGCAATGCATCGCCTTTGCCTTTTCCATCCTGCTGTAGAACGCGAATACCTGGAAATAGCTGTTGCGCAACGGCTATTGTGTCGTCCGTTGACCGTCCATCGACAAGCACAATTTCGTCTACAAGTGGTGGAATGAATGGTAGAACATGCTGTAGATTTTTTGCCTCGTTACGCGCTGGTATAACGACGCTCACACGTGGATGTAATTGTTGCTCAACAACGCCGACGCTTACGGGTCGTACTTGCTGCGTTTCTTGTATCATAAAGAATAACCCCTCCCCACTACTACCTGTCTTCCATAACGATTGGCTCAGTTGAGCCTTATGTTTATTGTAGGAACCGATTTATTCCGTCTGTTTGCCGTGTGAAAGGCTAGAGACGGACGGAATGAATGCGGTCCCTAGCTTAGCATATCCACAGTATTTCATCAAAATGCATAATCGGTCCCTACAGTGGCATATACGTTCAGTATAATGTCGAGTGCAACCTGGAATCTTTAAGGTATACAAGAACAGTAGCCTTTCTATGTTTATGAGATGCGAATTTCATGCGTAGAAATGAGTATTTTTGAAGGCGAAAACTGGTTAAAAGAGAGGAGATGGATACATTTTCACGGTGCTATCACTGGTGATTGCGATATATTCGGAGGTTGGAGACCATGCAACGGCACGAAGCCAGGCATGACTTTTGGGGTAGGTATGGACGTGTTGGGCGGTAAGTGCCTGCCATAATTGGACGGTTGTGTCGTCGCTGCCCGATGCTATGTATGTGCTATCAGGCGACCATGCAAGCGTCTTTACAGCTTTTTGATGACCGGAATAGATGCACTGTGCGGTTTCAGCGAGAGCATTCCATATATGTATTGTGCCATTTTGTCCACTCAGGGCTAGATATTGACTATTAGGAGACCATTGTAC
>CAXTUE010000225.1:0-7498 GCA_964247355.1 uncultured Ktedonobacteraceae bacterium
TTCGAGAGGGTGGACGAACCGTAGGTGCGGGCATCTGCACCAAGATCGAAAACTAGTATTGATATTCGCGTGGGCGCAATGAATATTGCGCCCATTGCTGTTTGTTTGCTTATGGTACGTTCATATTCTTTTGTCATGCACTGCTGTCGGCAACAAGTGACAAAAGAGTATCAACACAGGGTTGCAACGGCTGTAAATATTTGATACTATAGACGTTCATAATGGTATGTCATACATAATTGGATGAAGACATCAAGGACTTTTGTTATAATTACTGTATAGCGGCATGGCAAGCCAGAACCTGAAATGGAGGAAGAAATGGCAAGCAAAGGCAAAGAGAATCGCATTGTGGTTACACTGGCTTGCACAACATGTAAGAGTCGTAACTACACCACCTCGAAAAACAAGAAAAATAATCCAGAGCGTCTCGAACTTAAGAAGTTTTGTACCACTTGTCGGGTTCATGCCCCGCACCGGGAAACCAAGTAAAGCGCAGGTATACGTACGCATAGGGTATATACTCGCTACTGATTACTGGTCAAGAAAGGTCGAACGTGGCAAACAAAATGGCTGACAAGAAAAAAAATACGAATCGTCCAGCTTCACAGGCCGCGACACGGACAACTCCTAAGCCGAAAGAAAAGGACGCGCCTGTTAAGAGCATCAGTGCGATGGCGCGTGACGAAGTAAAGAAAGCACAAGAGCAGGAAAACTTCTATAGTGCTTCCTCTTTAAAAAGCAGCTCGATGGTGCGTGACGAGCATAAGTGCGGCAGAGAGCAGACGAAATTTGATAGCACTTCCTCTGTTAAGAGCATCAGTGCGATGGCGCGTGACGAGCGTAAGGGCGTTAAAGAGCAGGAAAAGCTAGAGAGCAAACCAGTTACCAAAGCTAGTACGGCAACACTTCGCAACGAGCCAAAGAAAGACCGTACGGTACAAGATACTAAGGTACGGCGCACAAGCAAAGAGCCACAGTGGCTTACGCGCTTCCGTAACAGTCGTATTGGTCGTTTTGTGTTTGAAGCCTACTACGAACTCCGTCATAAAGTGACGTGGCCCACCTTCGAGGAGGCGCGTAACATGACGATCATCGTCATTGTACTTTCGGCTATAATCGGTGGGGCAATTGCACTACTAGACTACGGGTTATATTATCTCTTCATACTCATTAGCGGCGGTAAGTAAAAGCGTACATCGGGTAGAGAAAACATGGAAAGCATAGAGTTTTCTTGCCAGCAAGATCATGAGGGAAAACGCCGTGGTAACTGAACATACGAAAGAGGATGGGCAAGCAGAACAGGCGAGTCCAGTAGTACATATATCTACAACGAATCCAGAGGGCATCGAGCGTGCGTGGTACGCTATCCATACGTACTCTGGTTATGAGAACAAGGTAAAGACGCACCTTGAGGCGCGCATTCTGTCAATGGATATGCGCAACAAAATCTTCCGTGTAGTGGTACCGATGGAAGAAGAGGTTGAGATCAAGCAAGGGCAACGGCGTACGGTGCAGAAGAAGACGTTTCCTGGGTATGTCCTGGTAGAAATGGTGATGAGTGATGAGGCATGGTACGTTGTGCGTAACACGCCCGGCGTCACGAGTTTTGTTGGCTCTGGTACGCGTCCCATTCCTCTACAAGAGCATGAGATGAAGTCTATTCTGAAGCAGGTTACGCAGGAAACAGAAAAGCCAAAGGCAAAAATCAGCTTCACAAAGGGCCAGAGTGTGCGTGTCATTGATGGTCCATTTACCGAGTTTATTGGCACAGTTAGCGAAATCAACCAGGACAAGAACAAGGTGACTGTTCTGGTCTCCTTCTTTGGACGCGAGACCCCTGTGGTACTCGACTTCCTACAGGTTGAAAAGATTTAGAACATTTCTAGGAGTTTTGAAAAGACATGGCAAAGCGTATCAAGGCTGTAGTTCGTCTACAGATTCCGGCGGGCAAGGCTAATCCAGCACCCCCAATTGGTACTGCGCTAGGACCACAGGGCGTCAACATCATGATGTTCTGCAAGGAATACAACGCGCGTACCGCCGATCAAGCTGGCATGGTTATTCCGGCTGAAATCACCATTTACGAGGACCGCTCGTTTACCTTTATCACAAAGACACCGCCAGTACCCGATCTTTTGAAGAAGGCACTTAACGTCGAGAAAGGTTCGGCAACACCGAACAAGGCAAAGATTGGCTCGATCAGCCGTACCAAGTTGCGCGAAATTGCTGAACTTAAGATGAAGGACCTCAATGCGATTAACGTTGAGGGTGCTGAGGGCATGATTGCAGGTACAGCACGTAGCATGGGTATCACCATCGAGTAGTTCCGCCCGAAAGTTACTGCGGTTGTTTAGCCTCAAGGAGGGCTTAAAAAATGACAGTCAAACACGGAAAAAAGTATAACGAAGCAGAGAAGCTCATAGACAGCGCAAAGCTGTACCAGCCACAAGAAGCGGTCGAACTGCTCAAGAAAATGAACTATGTCAAGTTCGACCCAACGGTTGAAATACACATGAAATTGGGTGTAGACCCACGTCACGCGGACCAGATGGTTCGTGGCGTTGCCATGTTGCCAGCCGGAACTGGAAAAGAAGTCAAGGTGTTGGTCTTCGCGCAAGGCGAAAAGGTCGCGGAAGCCGAGAGTGCTGGTGCCGACTTTGTTGGGCTTGATGATCTCATTAAGCAGATCGAAGCGGACTGGACGGGCTTTGATGTCGCCATCGCTACACCTGACGTAATGGGTAAAGTTGGTCGTCTCGGTAAGAAGCTGGGACCTCGCGGCCTGATGCCGAGTCCAAAGGCTGGAACCATCACCTTCGATGTCGCCAAGACCATCCGCGAAGTCAAGGCCGGTCGTGTTGAATTCAAGGTAGACAAAACGGCTCTGTTACATATTCCAGCAGGCAAGCTTTCATTTAGTGAGGATGCTCTGATGACAAACATCACCTCCATTGTTGACTCAGTGATGCGGGCCAAGCCATCGGGCGCGAAGGGTACATATGTCAAGAGTGTTGTGCTCTCATCCACTATGTCCCCCAGCATTCGCTTAGATGTCGCTACCGCAACCGCTTTAAAGCCGTAAGAAGACAGAGAGCCTTATGAAAATTTGGGCAACGGGGTTGTGCGCGTTGACCAATTTTGCATAAGGCTTGCAATACTAGAAATAATCCTGTATAATAGCGGAAATCTCAGTCAACCGAAGACAGCAAGTGTGCCTATGAGCATTAAAACGACGAGAGTCAGCTTGCCGAGGATGTAGACTATACGTGTGCAGACTTCCTATATTTCTGCCATTCAATAGCATGCGCACTCGCCTTCGGTTACAAGAAGAACCGAAGGTTTTTTGTATACATTTTGCGGAAGGAGGAAGCATTCGTGCCAACAAAAGAGAAGCAAGAGAAGATTGAGGAGCTAACGGAGAAGCTTGGGCGCGCGACAGTTGCGATTCTGGTGCAAACACAGGGTCTCAATGTGAAGGACATGAACGAGCTACGCAGTAAGATGCGCGACGCAAAGCTTGAATTTCAGGTTGCGAAAAACACGTTTTTGCGTATCGCTGCCGAGCGCAACAACATGAGCGGCGTTGATAACAGCATTTTCAATGGTCAGACCGCCGTTGCGTGGGGCTTTGACGACGAAGTGAATGCGGCGAAGGTTGTATCTGACTACATTCGCACATCGAAGGTTCTCGTCCTCAAGTCGGCCATTCTGGGTGGTCGTTCGTTGACCGCCGATGAAGTCGAGAATCTAGGTAAGTTGCCTGGTGGTAAGCAGCAATCAAAGGCCGATGTTTTCGGTATCATTCAGGGGCCACTCGCCACAACCTATGGTCTGGTAACTGCCCCGTTACGCGATCTCTGTTATGTGCTACAGGCGCATGCAGAGCAATTAAACGGTGGACAAGCCGAGTAGGGACCGATTTACCACGTCCACACTGAAGTAGCACACGCAGATTCATAAAATGGCGGACAGACCGCCGAGTAAGTATTCATAAAAGGAGATACACACATGTCTGTAGAAACGATTATCGCTGAAATTGAGAAGTTGAACGTGCTCGAACTTGTGCAGTTGAGCAAGACCCTGCAAGAGAAGTGGGGCGTGAGTGCTGCCGCCGCCGTCGCCGCCGCTCCTGCCGCTGCCGCCGCTGGTGGTGCTACTGAAGCTGCCGCTCCTGTTGAAGAGCAGACCGAATTTGATGCCGTTCTGACCGAGGTTGGACCGAACAAGATCAACGTCATCAAGGTTGTGCGTGAGTTGACCGGTCTTGGCCTGAAAGAGGCAAAGGCTGTTGTTGACGAGGCACCAAAGGCCATCAAGGAAGGCGTCTCCCGTGAAGAGGCCGACTCTATCGCGAAGAAGATGGAAGAGGCCGGGGCAAAGGTACAGGTTAAGTAACAAAAATACATGGGGCGGGCTAGCCCGCCCCATGTATTTTTGTAGCATGGAGTCTGAACGAATTGCGTCCGCAGGGCATCCATGCTATAATGCAGAAGTTAGATCGTTGTCTTTCCTATCCTGTATACAGGAGGTGATTTAAAAGCGTGGCATTAAGTACAGAAGAAAAATCAGAGGTTATCGAGAGTTCTCGTGTACACGAGAGCGATACGGGGTCGCCGGAGGTACAGGTTTCGATCCTGACACGGCGCATCACTCAGATGACAGAGCACTTGAAGGTGCATAAGCATGATCTCCACTCGCGTCGCGGCCTACTTATGATGGTTGGGCAACGTCGACGTTTGCTTGCGTATCTCAGCAAGAAAAGCCCGGAACGTTATCGCGCATTGATTGCAAAGCTCGGTTTGCGCCGCTAATCCCAGGGTTAACGCGGTCGGCGCACTACACGCCTGCATAGAGAGCAGGGTATGCGCCGCGCCGGACCGCTACTCCCAAGTTTTCCCCTATTACTATGTTTATTGTGTTGAAAAGAGACGAGAGACCAACGCTAACGATAGGTACAGAGAGACATCCCCGCCAAACGGTTTATACATGATTGAGGAAGAAAGCCAGTGCAATAAGGCAAGAGTTGTATAGGAGCCGTGGAGTTATAATAGAAACTGTTTCCCCAGTGTTTGTGAAAAAGTAGAAAAGAGCAACTGGGCAGAAACGAGACATAATACATTTGAGGTGCCAAATAGTCGGAGGAAATATGATTCATCGTCAAGAAGCTGTCGTCGGCGGTCGCGTAATGAGCATTGAGACCGGACGAGTAGCAGAGCAGGCCAGTGGTGCAGTGTTAGTGCGCTATGGCGAGACCGTCATCCTGGCAACCGTCGTTGGTAGTAACGAGCCTCGTGAAGGTATAGACTTTTTCCCATTAACAGTTGATGTAGAAGAGCGCATGTATGCCGCGGGAAAAATTCCGGGTGGCTTTATCAAGCGTGAAGGTCGGGCAAGTGAGCATGCCATCCTCGCGGCTCGCCTGACAGATCGTCCTCTCCGTCCCCTCTTCCCCAAAGGATATCGCAATGATGTACAGGTCGTCATCACCGTTCTATCGGTAGACGAGGAAAACGATCCTGATATTCTGGGTATTGTCGGAGCCTCAGCCGCGTTGAGCGTATCGAATATTCCTTTCTCTGGCCCTGTTGGTGCGGTGCGCGTTGGCTATGTTGATGACAAACTGGTCATTAATCCGGTTGAGTCACAGATGGCAAGCAGCAGACTTGACCTTGCAATCGCGGGTACATCAGACGCGGTAATGATGGTTGAGGCGGGCGCGAAAGAGCTGCCAGAGGATGTGATGCTGGAGGCCGTGCGTTTCGGGCATCAAGCAATTCAAGACATTGTTGCGCTACAAGAGAAGTTAGCGCAGGATGTTAACGTCACAAAGCTACCGTTCGTAGCTGCTACCGTTGACGAGGATTTGCGTCAAAAGGTGTTTGCGTTTGTCGTGCCACGTTTTGAAGAGGCGCTAAACACACGAGATAAAGCGTCGCGCTCAACAGCATTGAATGCAGTACAGGATGCACTAATTGTAGAGTTAGGAACACAGTATCCTGACCGTCTGAAGGATATCATCACTTTCTATGAGAAAGAGTTGAAGTCCTACGTGCGTAACAATATCCTGGATAATGGTTTACGCCCTGATGGACGTGACTTGAAGACTATTCGGCCTATCAGTTGTGAAGTGGGTTTACTGCCACGCACTCACGGTTCAGCAATCTTCACACGTGGTCAGACACAGGTATTGAGCGTTGTGACGCTTGGCTCCCCCGGTGAAGAGCAAATACTAGACGGTCTTGGCTTCGGCGGTAACAAACGTTTCATGCACCACTACAATTTCCCGCCGTATTCAACGGGTGAGAACAAGGCCATGCGTGGTCCCGGTCGTCGCGAGATTGGACACGGTGCGCTTGCGGAACGCGCTATCGCGGCAGTTATTCCTTTACAGAGCGAGTTCCCCTATACCATTCGAGCAGTTTCAGATATTCTGTCGTCGAATGGTTCCAGCTCAATGGGTTCCATTTGTGGCACGACACTCGCGCTAATGGACGCAGGTGTACCTATTCACGCGCCTGTTTCAGGAGTCGCAATGGGTCTAGTGACAGGCGAGGGCGAAGGTGCAGGCTAATGGGCGGTCCTGACCGATATTCAAGGCATCGAGGACGCGCTGGGCGACATGGACTTCAAGGTTGCGGGCACTGCCGATGGCATTACCGCACTACAGATGGACATCAAGGTCAAGGGTATTACCTACGAGATTATGGCAAAGGCTCTTGAGCAGGCGCATGAAGGCCGCATGTTCATCATGGAGAAGATGCTCGATACGATTGACGCCCCACGGGAGGACCTATCAGATCATGCGCCACGCATTCAGACGATCAAGATCAACCCTGATAAGATTGGTGCAGTCATCGGACCAGGCGGCAAGATGATCCGCAAGATTCAAGAGGAGAGCGGCGCGAAAATTGATATCGAGGATGATGGCTCAGTCAACATTTCCGCAACCTCCGGCGAGGCAATGCAAGCCGCGTTAGATGCGGTTCGTTGTTTTAGTGAAGAGGTTGAATTTTGTCGTATCTACACTGGAACTGTACGGCGTATTGTTGACTTCGGCTGCTTCGTCGAAATTCTTCCAAGTAAAGAAGGATTGGTACGCACGTCGCAGTTAGCCGACTATCAGGTAATGCGCCCGGAGGACGTGGTGTCTGTTGGCGACGAAATCACCGTGATGGTTATCGAGGTCGATGGTCAGGGCCGTATCAACCTCTCGCGCCGAGCCGCATTAAGTGGCGAGATGCCTTCGGCGGCTGAGCTGGAGAGCGAGCGTGGTCCAAGCCGTGGCGGTCCAAATCGCGGCGGTCCTCCAAATCGCGGTGGCGGCGGTTATGGCGGTGGCCGTGATCGTGATAGTGGACCACCAAATCGAGGGGGCTATGGGGATCGAGGTGGCTACGGGGATCGCGGTGGTAATCGCGACCGAGGTGGCTATAACGACCGCAATAGTGGCGGGGGTAGTTATAACAACGACCGCAGCAGTGGCGGGGGGTTTGGACAG
>CAXTUE010000226.1:0-5047 GCA_964247355.1 uncultured Ktedonobacteraceae bacterium
CGCTACGCCGTTTCCATCTACAGTTACCGCGATAGGGTTAGTCTGATTCAGCAGGCCTGCGCAATTCAAACCACCAGTTCCAAAGGTAGCAGCGAAGCGTTGCCCCAGGAAGGTAAAGAGATTTGTCGCAACTGCTGCGTCAGGTGAAGACACATTCACCGTCATCGGCATGTCAAGCTGTAAACGGGTTGGTGCCACATTCAAGATGTTAGTGCAGTATGTTGTTGTACTTGCATTGTTCAAGTTGAATACAAGCGGCTGATTGACACCCAGACGATAGGCATTGAGCTTGAGCAGGTTTGGTTGCCCATTCACGACCACCATCGGGTCATTCGCGGGTACATTAGCTACGGGAGCAGCCTGAAATTTTGCGGCTTGTAGCTCGTTAAGTGGCAGTGCTGGCACCATTTGACCCGGATCAGCAAGATCGGGAGCCATCCACGGGTGACAACCAAGAGCACCATCCACCTTCACATCGAGCAAACGATTGTCGCTGGCATTCACCTGCAACTGTGGCGTCTGCATTTGTGCGCCACCTGCGTTTGTCAAGGCTTTGCTGTTCGCCGCCGTTAATTGAGCGGCTTGCCCATTACCATTGATGAGATACTGCGTGGTTACGTTGTCGCTCTGGTCCATATCAACCACGCTAAAGTCACGAACGGTTGGACATGTCTTGCCATCGTTTGCCGTTCCTAATGCAGGCGGTACCAGTTGTCCGCGCCGCATCGCGAAATTAGCGAATGCGAAAAACGTCGGCGCGTTACAATATGCGAATTGCCCAAAGATAGAGCCATTAATACCATTGACACATCTGCCTTGTCGCAAGCTTCCATTGGTATCTTGCAGAGTCAAATTGTTGCCATTGTAGCCGAACCAGAGTGCCACAACGCCACCCGCAGGTAGCTGTGGTACAACGGGCTGTGCAGCTGGCTGCGTACCATCATCAATTACTAGAGGATTATAGATAGAGATCGCACCCGTTCTTGGATCAAGAACCGCACCTTGCACGAACGCCGCCTGTACTTTGTTTGCCTCGTGGCAGGCTCCGTTCGCCGGATTTGTAGCAACTAGGCGATATGGTGTCGCAAGTCCCTGTGCGGATAGTGGATTGGCAGGCACAATAAGCGAGCAATCCATATTGTCCGCCGCACCAGCAGCGCGCGATGCAATCACGCGTGGCGCGACAAATACAATTAGCCCTAACACCATAAGTAAGACTGGTACACTAACTCCGAGAAGGAGCAATGGAGATACCTTCCTACGAGTACCCCCGTTCGATCTCAATGTACCTTGCCGTTTAAACATATAGTCCTTTTCCCTCTTGCTGAATAAACAAACACCCCTGAGACGTCATAAGCTCCATATGAGCAGACAACGATATGTACTTTCCATGCACCATATTTATATAAGAAGGTGACTGGTGAAATACGTTGATATTTCCTGCGCAGAAACGATCTGGCCAAAGCATACCCTATCGAGAGAGGAGTCACGCATGAAATTTTATTTGATGATAGGAAAGTACCATTTTTTGTCTATGTCCGGTTGCGAAACCTTTACCCAGAAATGTGTAGAATAGGGCAAATGTCATGTAAAATGGGAAAGTTGTCCGGTTATATAAGGACCGATTTATCACGTCCTGCTTAGCAACCGAAATGCCAGGAGGACGTGATAAATCGGTCCCTACATTTCTCCTGTTAACCGTCGCACGAGATATAACGAAACGTAAGGGTCTCATTCATGACACCTTGCCCCCGCTCCTAGCGCGGAGGCAGGGTGTCATGAATGAGACCCTTACAGGTATTTAATCTTCGTGTATTGGTTCAATTACGGAATCAGACTCTTACTGATTGCCCTTTCTGTCCCTCGACCTCTTCGCGTACTGGGGCCAGTCTTCTGAAAATCAAGAAGCCCGTGTAGAACATCGCAAGCCACATCGCGATGTCAAGTAGTACTGAAAATGGTCCTGACCATGTTGGATTATATGGAGACACCACCAGCAAGCCAGCCCAGAGATCGCGTAGTATGCCGAATAACGGAATACCAAACAGCAAGAGGAGCGCGAACCAGTGACTCCGCCCACGCCAGAAGCGCCAGATGAGCAGGTAGACTATGCTTCCATAAAACAAAATGGTAGGAATATAAAAGGGGAGCGGCACAAAAAAAATCAGGCCGCTTGTTGTGTAGTGCAATATATTCGTGAAATGGGCTACAATATCTACAAGCATATTGATCACACCCATTGTCAGACCGCCGAGGAGCGACGCAAAAACGACGGCTCGCGGTGGGTGGATAAACAAAAGAAATGCAAAGTAGACTACTACAATAAACGCAAGGTCAAGCGTCAAAAAAGCTCGTATCTCCATGAAAAGAATGCTTCCTTCGTCGTATACTACATGTAAATATCTCTGCCTGATAAGGTAGTGCGTTTCGTGTGTTTCGTCAAGAGTAGAAAGGGCACTATCAACTATGAACATCTCCCCACTGCGTGTTGCACTCGCTCAAATCAACGTCATGGTTGGCGACCTGAGCGGCAATGTTCAAAAAATACACGCCGCTATGCAAACAGCCTCTGCTGAAGGCGCGCATATCGTCTGTCTACCAGAGTTAGCATTGACGGGCTATCCACCGGAAGACCTGCTTCTCAAACCCGGCTTTGTCGATGCGAACCTGCGTGCATTAGACGAACTTGTAGAGGCCAGTCGCGCCTTCTCAGGTCTAACAACGGTTGTCGGCTTCGTAGATCGTGACCACGATATCTATAACGCAGCCGCCGTTATTCATGAAGGTAAGCTTGCTGGTGTGTATCACAAACACTTCTTGCCCAATTATGGTGTGTTCGACGAGAATCGCTACTTCCGCGCTGGACAGGTTGCCCCCCTCTTTCTATTGCACGGTATCCACGTTGGTATCAACATCTGTGAGGATATCTGGTACCCTACAGGACCTCTAACGCAGCAGGCACTCGCCGGTGCTGAGGTTATTCTCAATATCAACGGCTCTCCCTACAATTTGGGGAAGGAGACTACACGGGAAGAAATGATTTCTACACGCGCCGCCGACAACGGAGTGATTGTCGCCTATCTTAACATGGTGGGTGGGCAGGACGAGCTGGTCTTCGACGGTGGCAGTATGGTGTTCAATGAGCGTGGCGTCCTCATCGCGCGCGCTAAACAGTTCGCGGAGGATATGCTGATTGTCGATCTCGATACGCCCTCGGTCTTTCGCTCACGCCTTCATGACCCGCGCCTCCGTAGCGTCCGCTTTAAGGACCCTTCAGAGCATGTACCGGTCGTTACCGTTGATACACGCCCACTTTCGGCCCCAACCATCAACAACCATGCTCTGCTCGGCGCGCCGCAACGTATCGAGCCAAAGATGTCACACCTGCAAGAAATTTATTCCGCGCTTGTCCTCGGCACTGGCGACTATGTACGTAAAACTGGTTTCAAAAAAGCTATTATCGGTCTCTCTGGTGGTATCGACTCGGCATTGACGGCAGCAATCGCCGTCGACGCGCTTGGTGCCGAAAATGTGTTGGGTATCCTCATGCCCTCTGGCTACTCATCCGAAGGGAGCAAAACGGATGCGCAAAAGCTGGCGGAAAATCTTGGGGTGCAGTACCTGACTCTTTCAATCGAGGAGACCTTCCGCACATCGCTGAAAATGATGCGGCCCGCCCTCGGTGACGAGGACCCCGGCCTCGCGGCGGAAAACCTGCAATCGCGTATTCGCGGCAATATCATGATGACGCTCTCCAACAAACTTGGTCCCCTCGTGCTGACCACGGGCAACAAGTCCGAGATGGCGGTCGGCTATAGCACGCTTTACGGCGATATGGCGGGTGGCTTCTCTGTATTGAAAGATGTGCTCAAGACGCTGGTCTACGAACTATGTCTTTACCGTAACAGTGTGGGCGATACGCCTGTTATTCCGCAGGAGATTATCGACAAGCCGCCCTCGGCAGAGTTACGGCCCGACCAGAAAGACGTTGACAGTCTGCCGCCTTACGACATACTTGATCCCATCCTCAAAGCCTACGTCGAGGATGATCGCAGCATCGAAGAGATGTTAGCAATGGGCTACGAACGCGCCACGGTCGAGCGCATCATTCGCCTCGTCGATATCAATGAGTATAAGCGGCGTCAGGCACCCGTCGGCGTCAAAATCACGCCACGCGCCTTCGGACGTGACCGCCGTCTGCCCATCGCCAACAAATTTCGCGAATCGCTCTAAAAGGGGCAATCAATGCATGATGAACAATGAACCGCGAATGCGGTTCATTGTTCATCATGCATTGATTGCCCTAATGCTTTCTTGCGTCGTGCCTTTTGTACAACCGAAAGCCATTGTGGGTCCTGCACCGGCATTTGCGCTGGCCCTTCGAGTTGCGCGGTAGCCTCCGTAATCCATGCCAGTTCGCTCTCTAAACGCATACGCATACAAGAGAACACAAGCGCGCTATACTCATCGACAAACGCGTTACCATTGTGTTGCCATTCCTCCATATAGTTCAGTAACTCAAGCGACTCCTCGCGCCGTGCCTGTAATTGCTCGATCAACGTTGCGCGCTCTTCACCAGCCGCTCCCCAGAACAGCATTTTCAAAAGCAATTCGTCACGTGTAGGAATGGGATACTCGCTTGCCTGCTCAAGCCAGCGTGCCAGTTCTTGCCAGCCCTGCGCGGTCAACTCGTAAACTTTCTTGTGCCGTGCATCGTGTTCCTCTTCCTGAGCCTCGATCAAGCCATCCTGCTCCAACCGCTTAAGGTGTGGATAGATACTTCCAAAGCTCGATGCCGAGAGCAGGGCCGCTCCCCCTTTCTCAAATTCCGCCTTCAAATCGTAGCCAGAACTCGGCTTCAAGCTAATCATTCCCAATATACCATGTTCAATCGCCATCAATGACTTCCCCCATCCTTTATAGAATGTATCGCTATTCCTACAACGTATCAGGCACAATGTCAGGGCCTTTTGGTTTCCCCAAATTGTATCTTTCTCATGAGACGTGTTAGGTAGGGACGGCATTCATCACGTCCGTTGCCCGCTCA
>CAXTUE010000226.1:5090-7492 GCA_964247355.1 uncultured Ktedonobacteraceae bacterium
AAATTAATCAGGTCTGTTTGCATTTTTTTTACTTAACCGACTTAGTTTTTGATTGCCGTCCCTACACAGCGTATCCATAGTCTTTCATGAAAACGCATAATTAGACCCCTACTTATGAGCTACTGCACAAAAATGGTTTGTTGAATATGGTATACTATGTTCCAGAAATGTTGTTGTGTCTAGTAGCGCATGGGCCGATTCGTAGGAGGAGATATCGGTTGACGAGGTGGAGACCGTTCGGATACGTCAGCGGGGAGTCTCCAGGGGCGATCACACTCCTGAAAAGAGGGCGGGCAAATCCTGTTGGTAACAATTGGCACAAGACGCTCTCGGTGATTATGTCGTGTGTATGCACATCCTCGGGTAACTACGCCCGTTTTAGGCAGCACCACACGCGTAAGAAAGAGAAAATCGACACATGTGCGGTATCATTGGATACGTCGGCTCGCAGGGCATCGACGTTACTACTTTATTGCTTGATGGCTTGACTCGCCTCGAATACCGTGGCTACGACTCAGCCGGTATCGCCGTTTTAACCACGGATGGCACACTTGAACTTCATCGACGCGCTGGCAAAATCGCCAACCTCGTCGCCTCTGTCTCCAATGGCTCTCATCCCGCTCCAGGCCCACTCGGTATTGGGCATACACGTTGGGCAACACACGGGCGTCCAAACGACGTTAACGCCCATCCTCATGCCGACAGTACAGGCACCATCAATGTTGTGCATAATGGCATCATCGAGAACTACACCGAACTTCGCATGGAGTTACAGCACGAAGGCTATGTCTTCCACTCCGAGACAGATACGGAAGTGTTGCCTCACCTGATTGCGCGCGCCTACTTTGGCGAGGCGCAACATGATCTGGAACGCGCCGTTCGTCTCGCTTTACAACGTATCGAAGGCTCATATGCGATTGCGGTTGTCAGCCGTGAGCAGCCCGACCTGATCGTTGGGGCGCGTCATGGCGGCGGCCCACTCATCATCGGCCTCGGCGAGCATGAGCAGTTCCTGGCCTCGGACATTCCCGCCATTCTGAAGCATACACGTAGCATCAAAATTCTCGATGAGGGCGAGCTGGTTACGCTTCGACCAGGAGGCGTCATTATCACCACCGTCAAGGACGGCGTACTTGTAGAGCGCGATCCCTTGACAATTGATTGGGACACCGAGGCGGCGGAAAAGGGCGGCTATCCACACTTTGTACTCAAAGAAATTCATGAGCAGCCCGACGCCATTCGGCGCGCTCTACTGGGTCGTGTTCAGAGTGGGCGGTTGCACCTGAACGAACTTGAGCGCATGCGGCAAGCAGGTCTGCTCGACAAGATACAGCGTATTCTCATCGTTGCCTGTGGCACATCGTTCCATGCCGGTATTATTGCCAAGTACACGATAGAGCAGTGGGCGCGTATCCCCGTTGAGACCGTTACAGCCGCCGAGTTTCGCTATAGCAATCCCATTGTGGGACCAGAGACACTGTGTATCGCCGTTACACAATCGGGCGAAACGGCGGACACGCTCGTTGGCATTCGGCAGGCACGAGAACATGGCGCACCCGTTATCGCCGTCACCAATGTTGTCGCCAGCGCGATCACGCGCCTCTCCGACGCTGTGCTCTACCTGCAAGCGGGTCCAGAGATCGGCGTGGTTGCCACAAAGACCTTCGTCACCTCCGTCACCGTGCTCTACATGCTCGGCCTCTACCTCGCAAAGCAGCAGGGACGTATTGCTCAGGAGACCGTGAGCGAGGTTCTCGATGCGTTGGAGCGTATTCCAGCGCAGATTCAGAAGATACTCGACGAGGCATCGAGCAGCCAGGAAGACATCATCGAGCCGCTCGCGAAACGCATGGCGAGCGTGAGTAGCATGATTTTCATCGGGCGCGGCGTCGGCTATCCCACAGCCCTGGAGGGTGCGCTCAAGCTCAAAGAGATTTCTTATATTCATGCCGAAGGCTTTCCCGCAGGCGAACTCAAGCACGGCTCCATCGCCCTGCTCGATCCCGACGTACCTCTTATTGCGGTCGCCACCGCCTCGCACGTCTACGAGAAGGTTGTCAGCAACATGCAAGAGGTCCGCGCCCGTGATGCCCACATTCTAGCCGTCGCCACCGAAGGCGACGAGAAAATCAAGCAACATGCCGACGACGTAATGTATGTCCCTGCTACACTTGAGATGCTCAGCCCCTTGCTGGCAAGTGTGCCACTACAGTTGTTCGCTTATCACACTGCGGTTGCGCGAGGGTGCAACGTGGACCAGCCCAGGAATTTGGCGAAGTCGGTGACGGTGGAGTAGATGTAGGGCAGGGTGCCATACGCGTTAACTTAAGTGGTTGAGCCAAGTCGCTCTGGCTCAACCACTTTAGTTTTCACAATTTCTGCTTTAGAATTGTTGTCAGTTG
>CAXTUE010000227.1:0-2371 GCA_964247355.1 uncultured Ktedonobacteraceae bacterium
CCGTATTCATCAGTACCTTCTCCCATTCTGGTGCCCACACGTTTGGTTTTTATCGCGGTCCCTACCTCGGATATGTCCGCATTCTTTCGTTAAAATGCATAGTCGGTTCCTACAATTGCCATATTCATGTTCATTATGAGAAGGAGAGAAATGATGCGCACCCACTTACTCATAGATGCAGACGATACGCTGTGGGAGAACAACATTTATTTTGAGCAAGCCATTCACGACTTCATTACCTTTCTCAATCATTCGACGCTTTCGGCTCAGGAGATACGGATTGTGTTGGATGAAGTGGAGCGGGGAATGGGCTATGGTTCGGTGAATTTCACCAGGAGTTTGGTCGAGACCTACCGGCGCGTTGCCGAAAATGATGTGACGGATGAGGATATGCAACAGGTGCGGCGGTTTGGGGATCGTATTCTCCAGCAACCTATAGAACTACTCGCTGGTGTGAAAGAGACGCTTGACTATTTGTTGCCGCGTCACGAACTGATGTTGTTGACGAAGGGTGCCGTTGAGGAGCAAAAGCTGAAGGTCGAGCGTTCGGGCATCGAGCACTACTTCTCGCGTGTCACGATTGTGGCGGAAAAAAATGTTGCGGCATATCAGGAGCTTGTGGAGGAGTTGCAGGTCGAGCCGACATCGACCTGGATGATCGGCAATTCTCCGCGCTCGGATATCAATCCTGCGTTGGCGGTTGGGTTAAATGCTGTTTATATTCCTCATCCACACACATGGCATATGGAGCATGAGGAGGTGCAAAAAGTCGGGACGGGGCAATTGCTGCAACTCGCACAATTTAGCGAACTGCGGAAGCATTTTTAATAGTTGTGTTGAAAATATCCCCAATGTGTACCAAAAGGTGTTTTTTAGCTCACGTACTCGTGCCTCTGGCTGCTTTGGTCTGGGCCTCGCTATTGTACATGACCTTGTGACTGCGATGAACGGCACGATTACCGTTACGAGTGAGGTAGGAAAGGGAAGTCGCTTTTGTGTCGTGTTGCCTGTGAGAACTGTTACAAGGTAAAGTACTCGCTTTCTGTAGGGGTCTAATTCATTACACCCTGTTGGCGATTGACCATGTTTATAGGCTTAAGGAAAAGTTTCAATATTCCTCTCACATTATCAATCTTCAACAGGGTGTAATGAATTAGACCCCTACATTTCCACATTTTTGACATCCTCTCCTATCTCCTTGACATTACCAAAATATCATGATAGAGTACTCTATACAACAAAGTACTCTGCAAGAAGAAAAAATTAGAAGTAAGGAAAGGAACAAAGCTATGAACATTACACCTGATGAGGCGCGTGTAGCGTTGAATGATATTCAGCAAGGAACGGTGAAGGCGCGGATTCTTTATAACGGCTGGGCATACTACCTGTTGCTCTGGGGACTGGTCTGGACAATTGGTTTTCTGGCGACACAAGTGCAACCGCAGTTTGCTGGCTGGATATGGGGTGTGATGGTTGGCATTGGCATAGTTGGCTCTGGAGTGCTCGGTTTTTTGCAGTCGAGACGGACGCGTGTTGTGCCGGGGACGCGTTCTGCCTTTATTAACTCACGGCTTGGCATTTTCTATGGTGTGCTCTATGCCTTTGCTATTCTGTGGCTTATCGTTTTCCCGTTTACCGCAGTGCAAATAGGACTGTTCTGGATTATGATTGTTGCGTTTGGCTCTATCATCGCGGGCGTATGGATGAGTGAACGTGTCTCGATTGGGCTTGGAATAGGTATGACCGTTATGGCTATGCTTGGCTACTCTCTGGTGCCGCACTACTTCTGGCTGTGGTCGGCTGTCTTTGCTGGTTTGCCGCTTGTCTGTGTAAGCGTCTACTATCTACTACTCAGAAAGAGTTTGTAATGGCGACGCTCAACGAGATTATTCACCAACCGGCGCGTCTACGCATCATGGCGGTACTGGCTGGACTCGCGTCAGAGACGCAAGTCACCTTTAACTACCTGAAAGACGCGTTAGACCTTACGGACGGCAACCTGGGGGCGCACCTGCATAAATTGGAAGAGGCGGGGTATGTGGCGATAAGTAAGACGTTTGTTCGTAACAAACCACAAACATATGCCGAAATTACTGAGGCTGGTCGACAAGCCTTTGCTGAGCATAGCGCTGCTCTGAGCGAGATTCTGCAGAATGGTCAGCAGATTGTTCATAATGGTACAGCTTCAAATGGAGCGATACGTAAAGCATAGTTTAGATAACTATAAAGAGTCTCTTTTACTTCGTATGATACGAGCTATCGTGAAAGGCTTCGATATGTTCTGGCAAATTTTTCCCTTTCTCTTCATTTTTGGTGGACCCGTTTGTATGGCACTAGGATGGACAATTCGTCGCGTAACCAAGCATCGTGA
>CAXTUE010000227.1:2430-3799 GCA_964247355.1 uncultured Ktedonobacteraceae bacterium
GCAACTGCAACTCGCACAAAGGGATAGGGGAAGTTTCGACGATTTCAATTTTGTGCGTTCTGAGCCGAGTCCTAAACAAGCTTCCTGGGAGGAACAAGCGTCTTTCTATGGAACAGGCTATATGGAGCAAACGAGCTAAATACTATAGGTCCGAGTGTGGTAAAGTAGAAAGTGGAAGAGTTACATGCTATCAATAGTAAAGAGGAGCGAACAGCAGTGGCAACAATTCTTGTCGTCGAGGATGATATTGTGCTGTGTAACCTGTTACGCGCTCACCTGGAAGCTGACGGCTATGGAGTTGTGCAGGCGTTTGATGGTCTGACGGCTTTGAAGATGGTTGAGCAAAGGCAGCCGCATCTGATTATCCTGGATTGGATGTTGCCGGGAATGGATGGTTTAGCGGTGTGTCGGCGTGTGCGACAACAGTATCTCACGCCCATCATCATGCTCACGGCGCGCACTGAAGAGGTCGATGCTCTGCTGGGATTAGAGGTTGGTGCCGACGATTATATCAGCAAGCCGTTCAGCATTCGTCAGGTGCTGGCGCGTGTGCGGGCGATGTTACGGCGTGTGCAATTCGATAGTCAGGGCGCAACTCCTGTCTCTTCTACAATCTCTTCGATGCCCTCGATGCCCTCTATTGCTCCTGTGCCACAGATGGCACCGCCGATTGTGCGTGGACCGTTGCATATACATGTTGATGAACGGTGTGTACGACTCGATGGGCAAGAGATCGACCTGACGCCGAAAGAGTACGACCTGCTGGTGTTACTTGCCTCGCATCCGGGATGAGTATTCAAGCGCGAGGTACTGCTACAGCAGGTGTGGGGCGAGAGCTATGAAGGCTTTGATCGTACCATAGATAATCATGTGACACGTCTGCGTAAGAAACTTGGCGCGTTAGGCGAGAAGATCGATACCGTGTGGGGCGTGGGCTACCGCTTTGTCGGGTAAAGCTGCGATAACGTTTCTGTCACGACACCTGTACCTGCGCCCCAGATAAGATGAGCGGCAATCATCATTACATTGCGACGCGTTGTCTCCTGTTGCGATGATTCTGAGAAGCCGAGTAGTGGTAACAATGCTTGATAGCTCGCGACCCAGACAAAGAAACCGAAGAGCAATCCTTTAAGAGTAGGGGAGAGTGGTAAGCGGCTTCCGAACAGGCTATAGAGGGCACCCATTATTGTACCGTAGCCAAAGTGTGAGACAGTAGTTGCGGCCAGTATTTGCGTCTTGTTCATATGCTGTCTCACGTGTACTCGCTCGGCAAGCTGTTTTGTGATAATCTCTGGCGGCAAATCGTAACGTTGTCCTTTGGGCAGTAAGCGTTGTGTGCTTAGCATAAAAATAGTCATTGGTACAGTGG
>CAXTUE010000227.1:3809-7458 GCA_964247355.1 uncultured Ktedonobacteraceae bacterium
AAGCCTGCGGTTGCGCCCTGCCAAAAGTTTGTACGTTGTGTGTGTTGCATTACATGTATCCTCCCAATCGTCACTTTTATAGTAGCGTTGTGCTTCCAAGTATCGTGCTGTCTTGTACACGTTTATGAAGCTATTTTAGACACTCTACAATTTCGTTGACAATGGTAGGTGCAACACAAATGTACTTCCTTGACCAAGTATACTCTCTACCTCAATGACTCCTCGATGTATCTGCATAATGCTTTGTACGATAGCTAAGCCCAGTCCACTCCCGTCTGGATACAGAGCACGAGTACGATTCGCACGATAAAAACGCTCAAAAATGTGAACCTGCTCTTCGGGCAACATACCGATGCCTGTATCAGAAATCTTTACAACTGCATAGCTGTTTTCTTGATGCAGCGAAAGCGTCACGCATCCGTCGACAGGAGTGTATTTGAGTGCGTTGTCTATGAGTGCGACAATGACTTGCTTGAGCGAATCCGGGTTGCCATAGACTTGTACGGGCGTGATGTGTTGTAGGAGAAGCGATGGTCCTGCTTGTTTCTCATTCAATTCGGGCGGATGATATTGGCGAAAAACGTCCAGCAAAAGACTATCGAGGTCTACTGGCTGCATGTTTGTGTAGCTCTCTTTGAGAGATATATCGTAGTGGGTAGCATCTGCATGAGCAAGCAAGAGTAAATCATTGACCAGTCGACCCATACGTGCTGTTTCGGAACGTGCATCAATAAGCGCCTCCTGTACCTGATCAGTAGGAAGATCAGGTGCTTTCGCTAGCAAATCGAGGTTACAACGGATAGCGGTAATCGGAGCGCGCAACTCATGCGAGGCATCGGCAACGAAGCGTTGTTGTTGCTGGTATGCCTCCTCCAAACTTGCGAGCATCTGGTTAAAGGTGTCGGCAAGTGTCGTCAATTCGTTGCGTCCGAGCAGAGATGCACTTGCTACACGTTGACTGAGGTTGTGCGAAACACGGATGCTCCGAGCTGTCTGCGTCATACGCCGTACCATTGCCAGGACGCTCCAAGAAATCATCCATCCACCTAATAGGGCAAGAACTATAACAAGTATAGCTCCACGTAAGAGCAGCAGGCGCAGATCACCTAGAGACTGTTCGATATCTTGCTCTGAATAAGCTGTTTGAATAAAGTGGTTACTGTCGAAGTCTGTATTGAGGAGCGTGTAGACGCGTACTCGTTGCCCATTATATGTGATGGTACTATAGACGCCACGTGTATTTTGACGTTGCGCGACAAGGCGGAGTGCTTGTGCATCCCAGGGAATGGGGCTAGATATAAAGCCTGTCATGCTTGTGCCAAAGCTCTGCGTGTCGCTTGTCGTTGTTGCTAACAATTTGAACTGACTGTCCAACACCTCTATCGCGACTCCACCTGTACCAAAGGCATCGACACTATTGAGAAGACGTGGACCGTCGTTGCCAAAACCAGCAAGAATGTCCTTGCCTAAGCGTACACTGGCAGCGCGACTGCTCAACGTTGTATCGAGATCGGCGTAGGCTCTTTGTTCGGCTTGCTTGTAAACGAGGGTGCCAAAGGACCAGAGGGCGATACTGAGTATGAGCGCATAGAAAAGTGTGAGACGGAGCGACAAAGAAATATGCATAGTATTCCTTCTTACTGGGGAAGGCGGAGCACATAGCCGGTACCTCGTACCGTTTGAATAAGTCTTACGGCTCCGTCTTGCTCTAGCTTTGCACGAAGATGACCGATGTATACCTCAAGCACATTTGTCCCGCCCTCGAAGTCCTGGCCCCATATGCGGTCCATTAGAAAACCGCGCGTCAGAACGATTTTCGCGTTGCGCAGAAATAAAGCTAGCAACTCGTACTCAGTGGTGCTTAAGGAAATGAGCGTGTTGTTGCGTTTGGCCTGACGCGTCGCGGTATCTAGTTCGAGGTTCGCGAAACATAGTACTTCGCGACTGATTTCGCTGGCAGAGCGTCGGCGCAATAGAGCTTTTATGCGAGCGAGTAACTCTTCAAGGGCAAACGGTTTGACGAGATAGTCGTCCGCGCCCGTTTCCAGCCCCACGACTCTATCTACCACCCTATCGCGCGCGGTGAGCATGAGTATCGCGACCTCGTTATGGGCGGCTTGCAGTGTGCGACACACTTCCAGCCCGTCTATCCCCGGCAACATCAGATCGAGAATAATCAGGTCGGGAGCTTTTGTATGAGCAAGTGCAAGCGCACGCTCACCGTCGGGTGCTGTGAAGACGGTGTAGCCTTCATAGGAGAGTGTGCGCCGCAGTGCGTTTGTGATAGAGTTTTCATCGTCGACGATCAGAATGCGCTCGTTCATGCATGTGTGACCCATTCTATACCATATGGTGCTTGCACAGAACCTTGTGCTAGTTGTTGGGCCTGACCTGATTGAAGGTCAATCAATGTAACGCCATCGCCAGGCGAGACAGCGTACAACATCTTGTTGTCCATGCTAAGCGCGATGCTCGTAAACATCCATTGCTGTGCGTAGCTCTGTTTTATTTTTCCGTTAGCAATGTCTATTGCTACAATGCCATGCATATCAATAGCATAGAGCGTTGATGAGTCGGAGGAGAGTGTCGCGCCATTATAAAGCGTTGGCATTTTTTCGTTCTGTGTTATCGAGTTATTTGAAGGGCTAAAGTGAATCGTTCTTACAATATCGTCGCTAACGGCATCTTTATCTGAGACCTGGATGACAAGTGTTACGCCTAGAGCAGCGTTTGTAGCGTAAAGTGTAATGCCATCGGCAGATAACGCGAGTGTATAGTAGCGGAGCAGGTAGGCGGTTTTGCCTGCTGGCAAGTCAATACAACGCGCTAGATTGAGATCGCTGGTTAATGGCAAAACGTGAACAAAAGCGACGTTGCTACGTGTATCAGTATAAAGTGTGTATGCTCTGGAGCCATCTTGCGACATTTGACGTGTCAAGGCCGAGCCAAGCATACGTGGATCATTTAATTCCGACTTGTCAGCGATGATTGCTTGAACAAGCGTACTCGTGGCTACATCGTAACGGCGCACATAATAGTGGCCTGTGTTGTCATGCAAACGCTCAAGCAGGTAGACACGACTACCATCGGGCGAAACGGCATCGAGATCAAAATCGCCTTGCACTGCGAATGTTTTCGCAAGTACACTCTTTTGCGTATCGACAAGCGCGAATGTCGCCTTGACATTCGACTGCTCTAACTGCCGTAGAGCGAGCCAGCGACCGTTTGACGAAAGAACAGACTTCGTATAGTCGAGATTTGTTGTCGAATATGTACCAGGGATTGTGAACGTTCGAGTGGTGGAACCGCCTTGTGTGCTTGTAGCTGTGATTGTTGTTTGCCCATTGTGTGGTGTTGCGGTGTAGATGTGCTGGTGGTCTTGCGAGAATAAGCCTGTTGGAAGTGAGGTCGATAGATTGTTTCCGGGTTGAAAGGAGACAACACGCTGTCCGGCTGTACCTGAAGGTGTAGAGCTGTCAAGCACATAGAGCTTTTCCCCTGTGGGGACAGTAGAGGGGGCTAAATGTGTGGTGCTTCCGGCTTGCGCTTGACCACATGCGGTAAGAGCGATAAGTAGTACGCAAAGGAGTAGTGAAAATGAACATATGTGACGCATGGCTTGAACCTCCCTTGTCTTTTACAAGCACAA
>CAXTUE010000228.1:0-7442 GCA_964247355.1 uncultured Ktedonobacteraceae bacterium
CTGTTAGTCATATGAGCACTCTTCCCTCACTGTATACTACGCAAAAGGTACAGGTTTGGTTTTACTGCTTGCTTCCTATAACATAAAGAAAGGACAAATACATTCAGAGAGGAACATGCAGCGAGGGGAATGGGTATGCTACATTGAAGGCTCATAGCCGAGAGCAGAGAGATATCCATAAAAGGTAAAGCGGTGAAACCAGGTTGCCGCTTGTCTGGGAGTATACCTTGTTTCGCTCTCCAGCCACCAGACGACCGTGCCGATCAGGACATGGGAGAGTTGCATTGCGGGGAGTTCCGGGGGCATGGCAGGATCGATCACTTGACCGGGTTCTATCTGGTATTTCCACCATTTTTCTTGCTCAAGCATGATCTTTATTATATACTCACGCATCCTGGCTGCAAACCACGAACTGCCGTTTTTTCCCAGCATTGCTCTATAGAGCCGGGCATGGTCAGCGACATGCTCAAAGAACTGAATCCATATCTCTGGCGGGTTTTTAGTCTCACCTTGACCAGTATCTTTGCGGATGGGCTTCATATTCTCCACGAGTTCATTCGCGGTTTCCTCAAAAATCTTTGCTACTAGATCATATTTATCCTGATAATGGCGGTAGAAGGTGGCTCGGTTAATCATGGCGCGTTCGGCAATATCACCCACAGTGATGGCATCAAATCCCTTCTTTGCAATCAGTTCGATCATCGCTTCTTGCAAGAATTTGTGTGTGCGCCGAATGCGCAGGTCTGTCTGTTCTTCGTGCGACATATTTCCCTCTTTGTTGCATATATAACAAAAGACAAGAATTGATGCTTGTCTAATGGTACAGTCCAAGCTACACTGTGTATTGTAACATGTTGATGCATTTGCAACACTATGTTGCTAAAATAGATAGAAAAGAGGAGAAAATAAATTATGGAAAAAATTCTTGTTATCGGGGCATCGGGCTTCATCGGAAAGCATATCGTCCGAGCACTTCTGGCGGATGGTATGGCCGTTCGTTGTTTAGTGCGGAATCCGGCTCGTACACATGATCTGGCTGCTGCTGGTTGCGAGATTGTGCAGGGTGATATGTTGGATTCCGCGACTATGCAGAGTGCTCTGGATGGCATCTCGGCTGCGTATATTGCTGTGCATACGCTCTCTACGCAACGAGTCACTGCAGAGGGTCAAGGGTTTATGGATATAGAGATGAGTGGATTGCAGAATATTGTCATGGCCTGTCGGGTGCATGATGTGCGTCGGCTGATGTACATTACGTCTCTGGGAGTTTCTGAACATGTATCCAATGTATGGTTACAAGGACGCTGGCGAACAGAGCAGTTCTTGCTGCAGAGCGGTCTGGACGTGACCATCATTCGACCAGGACAGGTGATTGGTCAAGGTGGCTTTGGTTTCAACACGATACTGAGTCAGGCGAGGAGGCGCGTCACTCTGACGATGGGCAATGGTCGCCAGAAGAGGCGGAGCATCGACATTGACGACCTGATCTACTACCTGCTTGGCGTACTGAACGTGCCTTCCACGTATGGACAAGTGTATGATGTGGGCAGTGATGAGATTGTGACAACGAATCAAATGATTGATATCACCGCCGACGTGCTAGGACGCCCTCACCCTTTCAAGCTTCCCATTCCGCAGAACTTGCTTGCAGTGCTTGCACCACTTATCGAACGAGTGAGCAAGTCTCCATCAGGTTCGATTCAAGCCTTTGTGGATGGCTTAAGTATAGATTTGATTGGTGATCCCATGCCAATACGAGCAATATTGCCTCGACCACTTCTGTCCTATCGCCAAGCAGTAGAACGGGAATTGAAAACGGCATGAAGGGACGAGTATTTCAGTGGTGTGATCACATATCTTTTACCTCTGCTAGCAATTGCAGGTTCCCAAACTGTTAGCGTTTTTGCAGCCTGGTTTGATCCAGCACATAAAGGCTTACCAGAAGCAGGTTCAGTTCGTCCAGATCGTATTATTCATATGCTTATAGAACTTTTGGATGCATATTCATTTTCCAAATATCTTCAATTAACTAACAACAGGTCGAGAGCGATGTTCTAAATAATGTTGGATACGTAAGCGAATGGAAGGATGCATAGTTAGATGTTCAATTTCTGAGGGAGCAAAGAACGCGACCTGAGTTGACTCTTCACTCACCTGAATGCTTCCATCCAGAAGAGTACAAGAGAAACAAATAGAAAATTGCTGCCGAACCTCGCCGTCAGAAAAGGCGATGACATGGTGCGGATTGGTATAAATGCCGATCACGTATTCTGGTTGTACATCCAATCCCGTTTCTTCCTTGACCTCTCGTACAACAGTTTCTTTGATGGCTTCTCCTACCTCCATTGCCCCTCCTGGTAATGCCCACAGGTCGTTGTCGCTACGTCGTTGGAGCAAGATTTTTCCTTCATCATTGGTTACAACTGCTGAAGCGGCGGGAACAATGCTATTTGCTTTTGGGGCATGAGGATCGTTGAAATAGTCGGTACGAGCCATAAATTATTCTCCTTCTATAAACGGTTTTGTTGTTGCCCAAACCGCTTCAAAATGTGTTGCAAAGTTTGCAAAGATACCATTTGCTCCTAAATAGCGAAGGTGAAGTAGTGAAGCTCTTGAGCCATGTAAACCATAAAGATGAGGTGTGACAAACATATCGTTATCGTAACGAAATAACGAGTTGTACAAAATGGTCGAGTGATACCGTATCTCAATACTGTCAACATTCTGAATATCACGAAAATGATACAGTGTTGTCCGAATACGTGCAGAAAGCGTTCCTCCAAGTTGCTCCTCTTCGTCGCGCATTTTTATCGCATCACATGTGGGATCAGCTACTGCAATCCTTATCGTACACCCATGAGCAGCTTTTTCTTTTAAAAGGTCTACTAAACCTGAATGTTGTTCGGGGATGAATAAGATAGAGTTGCCGAGCAAATCAATTTTTTGACGAGCTTTTAAAAAGAGGTTTTTCCAATCATTGAGAGGCACTTCGTTACGATGAGCGTAAGCAGCAACGATTTCAGAAGTATGTGTAATAGCAGTAGTCGCTCTATCGTCTATGGGCCAGAGAAAATCGTTTTGTTCTTTTAGCAGTTCTGCTATTTTCCACCTATGACGAGCATGAGGTACTCTTCCGTTTAACCAACGTTGAACAGTCTTTGTATCCACGCTGGTTACTTTGACGATATCTTCGATAGTAATATGTGCTAAGTCCATAGAGTTGCGTAAACGTTCATTTCCCACAAAATTCCTCCATTAGTTGTGTAGTGACGTTTCTAGTGTATCATAAAACGTCCTGAAACGTCCCGTAACATGGTGTATAAGTCCTAGCAATTCAAGTATGCTATTCCTAACTTACCAGTCACTTCTATTGACTTACTGTATCAGAGCAGAATGAAGTGAGTTTGACAAACGAAAGAGAGGAACGATCTTGACAGCACTAGAGAACAAAAGCGAAGTTGCGAAGATACGGGAGCGTATTCGATTGGAGTGTGAGGCGATGGAGCGGATGCAGTGTGGCTTTGCTTCGGTTGCGTCTCATGCAAGTATCCTGGCGCGGTACAACAATCTGGGACGGCATCAAGCGGAACTAGCAGAGTACATTGGACAACAAGCGGCAACCGATGAGATGATGAAGACGTATGTTGAGGTGATTGGCTGATGATAGTGGTCAAAACGGCTCCCGATATGTTTCCTGAAGCCGAACGTGAGATGGAGACGCATGGGTGTACTATCATGCATTCTCGCGACCATGCGGAGGTGACATTTCCAGAGGGGACGACGCAGAGGGAGGTGTTGCCGCGCATGCCTGGAGGCGAACGGTTTGAGTTGGTGTTGCCCGATGGCTATATTATGCACCAGCAATATGTGCGCTATCGCGATGAATATTTGTTGCTTTACTCGCGCGAGGGGATGTTGACTGAGAGTGAATCGATGGAAACAGGGCACCTGTAAAGGGAATGTCCTTCCCATACAATAGGTCTGGTTGTATGGGAAGGACATTCCCTTTACGGGTGCCCTTGTGTGTTTGTCTATCGTCAATCCCTCTTACGCGTGTTCGTCCTGTTCGGCGCCAGGTTGTTGGAGGGGTTTGACAAGTTCGTCGGGTACGAGCATTTGTGTGCCTTTGGGTGGATGAAGCCATGCTTTGACGCGCAGGTAAAGCGCGATAATGCCGCCGAACCAGAGGCCACCGTAGAGGTAGCCAGCCATCACGTCGCTTGGCCAGTGCGCGCCGAGGTAGATGCGCGAGGGGCCGATGGTGGCGATCATGCCGGTGCAGAGCGCAATCAGGGCGTTGCGCAAGCGTCCAGGTTTCCAGTTTGTGGCAAGCAGGTAGATAAGCAATCCATAGAAGTTTGTATAGTGCATCACGTGTCCGCTAGGAAAGCTTGGTTCATTGAGGACGCGCACAACGGTGACTAATTCTTTATCGGGGCGTGGACGTTTAATAACACGTTTTACGATAGCATTGAGAATATTTGAAGAGGTAGTAAGTAGAATAAACAAAGCCTCTAAGCGAAAGCGCAGTGCCCAGAAGATACCGGCAACGCCAATAGTTTGTGGTACCGACCATTGCCAGAAACCAACTTCGGATATCCAGTACATAAAATTACGGAACCACGGATTTTTTTGACCTTGTAAACGCGCGGTGATCGACACGTCGCCGGGGAAGAACTCCGTGCGTTGTGCGATCCACGAAAGGATACCGGCACCAGAGAGCAGCCAGAGATAGAACGCGAGAAACATGGTGCCGCGAGAAACAGCTTTGCGACCTGAGTAGGAAGACTCTGCGGCTACGCGTTGGGCCTCGGTCGCTATATCCGGCAGATTCACAGGAGCTACAGGCGCAACCAGTGGTTCCGTTGTATCGTCCAGTGACGAAGGATTATTGGGATTAGTTGACATGGACTGTCCCTTTCTCTTCTGTTGTTATGGTAGTAGGTGGAGGTGTCTCTTTTTTTCTGCGAACACGACGCTGGAGGCGTTTCTTTTCGCCGTCCACCACATTTGGACCCTCTGCCACCTGTATAGGTACACGAACACTTAACGCGCCTGGTGTCACCGAAATGAGTGCAGGCGTGTGACCATGTACGACGCCATCCGCATGAATCGCAACAGGATAGTCGGCTGTGATGCGCAGCGTTTTTACTTTCCTGCGTGTAATCTTTGGTTCCAGGATACGCTTGCCCTGCGTGATGGAGATACTATGTCGTATAAACTCAAGTTTGCTGAAGTTCTTGTAGATCACAACATCCAGCAAACCGTCGTCCATTAATGTACCGGGAGCGACTTGCAGGTGGACGCCATAGTAGGGCGAGTTACATACAGTCACTTGCAGTACACGGTATGGACGACCGCGATGTCCATCGAACGAGACTTTAATACGAGCAGACTTGAATGTGAAGATCGAAACCAGGCCGTCGAATACTCCACGGATGGTAGAGAACCAGCCGCGACTCTTGATCTCCTCGGCGGCAGGAAAGAGAGCAGCTTCCAGGCCAATACCAGCGACTTCAAGAAAGATATGATTGTTGATATTGCCAATGTCGATCTTCTTGGTCTCACCCTTTGCAATAATAGCACATGCGCCCTCGATTGTATCAGGAATACTGAGACTATGGGCTAAATTGTTCATTGTGCCCAGTGCGATAATGCCGAGCGTACTTTTGGTGCCAATCAAGCCGCTTGCAACGGCATGAATTGTGCCATCACCACCGGCGGCAATGACAGTATCAACACCTTCGGCCGCCGCCTTCTTTGCTAGGCCGCTACCAGGATCATCTGGTGTTGTGTGCCACACCTCTGGCTCGATATCGTGTGTGCGAAGTGCCGAGACAATCGCGTCTTCATGATGATCTACAGTCTCCTGCTGACTCTCCTGCGGTGCCATAGAGGACGAGCCGGCGGTTGGATTCAAAATCAATACCGTGCGCATACATACTCCCTGGGGATGGATAGGCGTTGTATTTATATTTATTGGTAGCACATCTTCCACATTGCTTCTGTTTCTAGTACGTATTGTACAGCATATTGGCGTCAAAGGGTATGGAAAGGGTTCCTGAAGAGATAGGCAATAAATCGGATATTGGATATATCATTTAGCTATTGTTTCCACATGAGGAATAGGAAAAGAACAGTAGCTGGAATAGGTCTTTGTAGAGAGCGATTCATACAATAGTACATACAGAAGAGGGATACAATAGAGTATACATCAACTATGATGAGAAATATTAGGTAGAGCTTAGAAGACACTTAGCAGTTTTATTGTTGACTTGTGTTATACAACCTCCTCGGTTACTATTAAGAGGGTTAAGAGAAGTTGTTCGACTTACTTCCAAAGAATTACTTTTTTGCGTTGATATATTTGTGTGCTGAAATTCTGTTTGTCCGTTTATTGTAGAGAAGAGACCTATGCGAATATCCGGTCAAGACCCCACGGTTACTATTTCTTCCTTTCCACTCCAGGCAATGCATAGCACATCTTATGATACTGTTGTAAGTACACTCAATGAGAGGCGTACTACGCTGGATGCTGCTTTGAACAGGTTAAGCTCGGATGCTATGGTGCTTACCGAGATTGCAATGCGGCTTATCGAGACGTTGCGAAGCGGTCATAAGGTGCTCGTCATTGGAAATGGTGGAAGTGCGGCTGAGGCTCAGCACTTCGCGGCTGAGCTTGTCGGGCGTTTCAAACGGGATCGTGCCCCATACGCAGTGCTCGCGCTCACGACTGATACGGCGATACTTACTGCTGTTGCCAATGATTACGGCTATCAAGAAGTTTTTGCGCGTCAGGTTGCTGCGTTTGGTCAGGCCGGGGATGTGTTGCTCGCTTTTAGTACTAGTGGCGAATCCGAAAACCTTCTCTATGCAGCACGTACGGCACGTCAGCAGCAAATGACCATTGTAGCGATTACGGGAGAACTTACGAGCAATCTTGAAATGCTGTCGGATGTGACGCTTAAGATGCCGTTAGGCGACACTGCACTGGTGCAGGAACTGCACATAATTGTTACGCATATTCTCTGCGATATTGTAGAGACAGCTTTATCGACGCAAGATGAGCCAACGCATCTAGGAACAGATGCAGGACGTTCCCTTCCAATACAGGACGAGTGGTCACTATGAGTTTCCGCGCACTCTTTCTCGACCGAGATGGTACACTTGTGCATTCCTCACACTACCCATCGCGCCCCGAACAGCTCCGCCTCTATGATAATATTGGGCCTGTGCTGCAAGTCCTCCAGCAACAACACGCATTTCGTCTTATCGTCATCACCAATCAGGCGGGCATTGCGCGTGGCTATTTTACAGAGGCGGACCTACAACGTATGCATGAATATTTAACGAGTGAACTCGCGGTACTGGGTGTACGAGTAGATGGCATCTATCACTGTCCTCATCATCCAGAGGGCGTTGTGGAAGGCCTTGCGATATGC